>CBDURK010000038.1:0-13584 GCA_965369645.1 uncultured bacterium
TATGAAATCTTTACTAAATTCATATTCCAAGGATGGAAGTTGAGAGTATAGTGTGCCGAATATACACTATCGTCTAAAGCTCCTGCTTTGATATTCTCCTCCAAAAAGCAGGGGGTTTTTTTCTGTATCCGCTTTTTTTGTGGATTTCCACTGTTCCAGCCCATTATTATATAGTTCATATTACTTCATAGCAGAATTGATACACTTAATCTAAAGGTATAAGCTTGCTGGGCAATCTAAGAACAATGTCATTTGGAGAATTAAAATCTTTAATTGGAACTATCACAGTTAGGAGGTCAGCAATATCATTAACTTTATCAATTGGGATATGGACAGGAATAATCCTCCCCTGCTTGTTTTTTTCAATTCCATCTGCCTTCGGCCAAACCATTAAACATGCCGTCCCGAACGAACATCCCCGGCTTTTAGGTTCTCTTGAGCGTTTACAGGGATTGGCCGCCGAACGCCCCGAAGTTTATCAGCGAGTTGTGCAGGTGGCACGCAAAGCAAATGCCGACGATCACGCAAAAATGATATCGATGGCTATTGTCTGTGCGGTAGAATCCGATGAGCAGCTTGGCAAACTCGCCGTGCAGATGGCAATGAAGTACATAGATGGGCCTATTCGAAGCGGACATGTCACCTTCGCTCACGACCTGGCCCGCTGCGCAATAGTTTACGATTTGTGTTATGAATACTGGAACGAGAACCAGCGTGCAGGATTCCATGACTACATGAACAGAACAGTTGATGCAAATGTGCGCTCGGAAACTCATGTATTCCACAACGGCTGGTATGGATACAAACACTGGGGAATCGGACTGGCTTGTTATGCGACTTATTATGAAAACGAAAGAGCACTATCAATCCTTCAGGCCCTTGAACAAGATTGGCTTACACGTGCAGCACCGGCTCTCGAACTGGCCGGTGACGGAGGGGGATGGGCTGAGGGATATTATATAAACTACTGGTTGTATGAATGGCTGTTCTTCTGTGAGGCTGCCCGCCATTGTGAAGGAGTTGACTATTACGCGGCTGCCCCGAAGTTTTTCAATAACCGGGCAATTGCAGGCATGTTTGAAACTTACCCCGGTATCAAGACATACAATTCCCGCCGGTCGGTTCCTATGGGCGATGGAGGCGGTCGTAATTTCGGAGGAGACCGGGATAAGACTCTATCGGCAAGACGTATCCTGGTAAATTATTTTTATAATGAACCAAACCATCAGACTGTGCACACTTTCAATGAGACTACGCCCAGATCGAGCGTGGGTGTATATGCGTATAAGGATTTTCTCTGGCGGGACACTTCTATCGAAAAAGGCGACATCAATGGTTTCAAGCTCTCTCATATAAGCCCCGGCCCCGGCTATGTCTATGCCCGAAGCTCGTGGGATGAAGATGCGACTTATTTCTTCTTTAAGTGCGGGGACCGCTTCACCGCTCACCAGCATCTGGATGTGGGACATTTTCTTATTTACAAGTATGAGGAGCTTGCAGGCGACGGCGGCCATTATGACTCTTTCGGGTCAAGTCACGATGTAAACTATCACCTGCGGAGCATTGCCCATAATACGATACTTGTCCATGACCCATCGGAGACCTGGCCGAATATTCGCGCCGGCAACGTTACCGCTAACGATGGTGGGCAGTCGCATTCGTGGCCTCACCATAACGGAGCGGTAACAGACCCGCAGCAATGGCTAAAAGATCGCCAGCTATATGATATCGCAGATATTCTGGTCTTCGAGGACCGGGGAGAGTACCTGTATGTGGCTGGCGATTGCACACGAGCTTATTCACCGGACAAGCTTGAATATTTCACACGTCAGATTGTTTTTCTTAGGCCGAGCACTTTTGTAATTTTCGACCGTGTATGTTCCACGAACCCGCAATTTAAAAAGACCTGGCTGCTTCAAGCAATGAAGGAACCCACTGAAACCGGTCAGGAAATGGTAGTTACTAACGGTAATGGGAGGTTATTTATCCAGACTCTACTGCCTGAGAATCCGCAAATTAAGCTGGTAACCGGAGCAGAACTATACAGTTATGACGGCAATAAATATCCACCCGGCCGGGATACGGGGCCTGCGCCTCAATGCCGTATCGAAATATCACCCCCCAAACCGGCCACAGTCGATTATTTTCTACATGTGTTGACAGCGATGGATGCAGCGACCACATCAGTAGAAAAGGCCACCCTTAATATTGACGACCAGAGTGTTACGGTGATGATAGGCCCTGCAGAAATCACATTCATGACAAATGAAGTCGGAGGCAATATCATCATATCCGGGCACGAGGACATATTTGCGGATAGAGTTATAGCTGGATATAAGTAATATTCTATTGAGCCGTAAAATGATCCTCATTAAGAATATCACCATCAACACTGTAATGTCGAAATGTCACTGTAGGCTCGCCTTGCGAACGGTCAACGATGACTGAGAGGAATCCCCCAATCACATTTAAATACTGGTGCTCGGGAGAGATCATGTCATTACTCCAGCCTCCGGCATGTTTATCGCTGGCAGGCCCGCACGAGTATTCCCGCACACCTGTCTTAGCATTCACAGATACATACTGCCAGTGACGATCTCCACAAATGACATACATGTTCTTTTGCTTCGAAATAAATTCTCTTAGCTCATCACCTTCGTGTGTAAATTCGACATTCGAATGGTTGTCATGCTTGTTGCTTCGATCGGGCCCAACGATGGGTGTCGGGCTGCACAAAATACGAAATATTGCATCCGAATCCTGAACAGTCCGCTTAAACCATGCTTTTTGCTCTTTGCCCCAGATGGTTTTATCAGGACCGTCAGGCATTGTATTGGGACTGCGAAAGTCACGCCCTTCGACCAGCCATATCTGGAGGTCCCTGCCCCATCGGAAAGTTCGATAAGTTCTCTCACTCATTGGAACCTGCTCTAAAAATATCGCCAGGCCCTGCTCGAAAGTAAAGTCTCCCATAAATTTAGTTTTTCTGCTGGGCCAACAATCGTTCATCCAGGTATCGTGATCATCCTTGATAAAATAACTGGTAACCTGACGATGAAATTCAACATTAGTTGGGAGACTGTACATACGGGCCCAATGCCAGCGAGCCAGAGATTTTGTCTTGGCCAGCTTGTCATAATAAAGGATATCACCGGTATGGACAAAGAAGCTGGGATCAAGCTTCAGCATAGCGGAATAAATTTTATAGCCGCCACCGGCAGCATCCTGATCCGGATAAGCCTGACCAGTTGAAACTGTAAAGACAATTCGTTCAGGTTTATCGGCACGGGGCGCCGTTTTAAAGTTTCCATTTACAAGCTGTCCTTTTGTCCCTCCCCCTGCCGTCGCCTCCACACGCACCTGATATCTTGCATTCGCTTTGAGGTTAGTCAATTTGAACTGATGAGTGTAATCACGTTTAGGATCTACGTCGTTCCAATTAGTGGTCTTCCAATTAGAAGCACCCTCTATCTTATACAGAAGCCTGACTTTCCCGGGTGCTCCGGGCACAGCTCCTTCAATTGTCTGGATTGTTGAATTCTCAGGGAACTTGACAACCGGAACCAAATCCGGCCTTCCCTTGCGCTTCTTAACAAGCTTGCCCGTGTCCGAATCATTATAAAGAATCTCAGGGCTCGGTGCTCCCAATCCCACCCGTTCCGGATGGCGCGTCAGACGCGTCCAAACGATAGCTTCTTTATCAGTCACTTCACCAATTTTAATTCCTGTGGCCTGATAAGGCCCTCCCGAGGAAACATCGCCGCAACCATACACGGCAAAAAGAAGGACTATAAATACTAATTTCATAATAGGTTTCATAATCATTCTTATATCCTTTTTCGTTAGAAATCTCTGTCGGACGTTACCGTTCTGCGCCACTCTCACGAGAAGGAGTGGAATAGTTCGTCAGAACTCGGAAAAGTCTATAATTTATAACGACCAATCTTAGCGAACCTGTATGTTTACGCTACCAATTGCCGCTGGCAACCTTCTGTCGAATCTGCTCATGCCCGCCAATGCAAAGCACCCGGCCATCGACCAGACTCAAAATCACTCGGCCATTGCGATCAACAGCCATACCCCATGGCACCGGAGCGGACGGGAGCGTTTGACTCCAGAGTGGTTCGCCGCTATTTAAATCGATCGCGGTAACTTTCGATTTGTCAGCTACCACAACGGCGTTTGTTGTCACGGCAACAGCAATGCTCTCAGAGCAGCCATATTGCCACAAAGGCTCCTCGGAGACCTTGAATTCTCCCCATGCCTGTGTTATATGCTTCGGGATTTTTTCATCCGTAACGCACCGGCTCAATGTGACCTTGTCAAGCGGCTCATAGCACAGCAGCTTGCTGTTGTCTATCCAGACTATATCTCGCCGACCGGTTGAAGCATGCAGCAGCTTCTTCGTCACCGTATGGTCGTACACCGGGATATCCGGGCGTGTATAGAATGGGCTCCCGCAGGCAATAACTTTATTGCCCACAAGGAAAAGCTCCCAACCACGCGGAGTGGTTGACTGTGTATTGGCCAGAGGAGCGGCATCATTGAGACAGCGTCCATTTTGGATATCATAAACCGCAGGTGAAACGGCATTCCCGCCGGCAAGATAGAGCTTGTTCTCGTTGAGCAGCAGGTGCCCCTGAACGCTAACGCCGGTGTTTGCGTCCGCATCCAAATGCCCGGATGTATCGTTGCACCATCGAACATTTCCGGTAGCCGGATCAAGAGCATACACGTAGGTCCCATCGTAGTTCACCAGCCCGGCAGCGATATATGCGGTTCCATCTTCCACAAGAACACCGCTCGCAGCCGGCCAGGTTGAAAGGATTTTGCCGTAAACAGGGATATCGCGTTCGGCTGGCGCCGCCCGGAAACGCCAAAGCAGCCGGCCGGTAACTGCCTCAAAAGAGTACACCCAGCCATCACCCGAACCTACCAGTACCCGGTCCT
The DNA here is from genome assembly GCA_965369645.1 of uncultured bacterium. GTDB lineage: Bacteria > Planctomycetota > Phycisphaerae > Sedimentisphaerales > Anaerobacaceae > NIOZ-UU13. The sequence continues at coordinate 4,951 of CBDURK010000038.1, forward strand.
TCCAGATAGTCGGGGCAATGCGAATCTCACCACCGGTGAAGGCCTTCCATAGCTCACGCCCTGTGTCACTATCCAGTGCCCGGACAACTCCGTCCGAGCCGGCAAACAGAACGAGACCACCGGCCGTTACAGGAGCTGTAAGACGAACACTCCTCAGAGCAGACGACTTTGTCAGCCAAAGTCGGCCGCTGGTCTCAGGAACAACCGCCCTGCTCGTCGCGGTTCGCTGGTTGTTTGCCCTGAATGTGGGCCAGTCGGCATCAGATTCGCTCAGGCTCTGTTCCGGTTTAATTCTACCGCGTCCCTTTTCGAGCCGACTCGACCATGAGCTTTTTGGAGTGAAATCGAAATCACCCGCAGAGCCAAGGCAGGTAAAACCATTCAAAGTAAGCTGGCAGTCACAGGCAAAAGGCCACCAGTAAAGAAGACCATTGGCTACCGTCACTCCATCGTGACAGGGAGGACGCATAGGTGATAGCCATAGTGGACGATCACTGGCCAGATCGAAACGGACCGTGCCTCCCATAGCCCTAAATAAGAGACTGTCTGAAGTGGCTGTTGGCCGGGTACACGCCCGCCGACCCGTAGAAAGCTCCGCAAGGACCTCTCCTGTCAGTGGATTAAACTTTTTACTGAAGTTATTACCCCATGGACCACTGATTGCATATAAGGCATCGGGATAAATGACCAGTTGAAAGTTATCATACGGGTGCTGCCATATTATCCGACCGTCTTCGGTGGAAACAGCCAGCAGTTTTCCCAACTGCGGACCGGCAAAATACAGAACGCTGTCACTACATTTCAAATAAACAGTTGTCCGCCAGTTTGTTTGCCAGCTCTGACGGGGAAGGTACTCACCGAGCGTCTCGAATAACTCAGGCGCGTTGTCCTTTGTCTTACGCCATAAAACCTTTCCCGTTTTTGAGTCAAGGCAGGTCAAATAAGACCCAAACTGAAAGGCAAAAATCCGCCCGTTCTTCATACAGACGGCACGGCCGTCCATAGGCTCATCTTCGCGGTAGTGCCATAAAACTTTCTTTGTCTTAGGATCGATAGCCAGAAGATTACGACCAAACCCCCAGGGCTGCTCGGACTGGTTATAGCCCTTTGATATACCGGTCCAGGGCCAGCCGTGCTCCTCACGTTTCCACCGCATCGTTTCATCCTTCTGCTCGGCTCCTCCCAGAAGAGCATAGAGGACGCCATCTTCCAGCGCCATCCACTTCCAGAACGTGCCTCCCGCTATGTCCACCGGTGGAATGATCTCGCCTTTTATCTCGCCCGTGACGGTATCGATAAGTTTGCAGGACTTGTCGTCACCTAAGAACAGCGTCTCCGGCGTGGCGAGCATCGTATTTCTGTGAACCATCAGGCCTTCAGGCAGTGGTCTTTTCCAGAGTATCGTACCGTTGAATCCGTTGAACGCAGCCAGCGTATTGAGAAAAGCTTCTTCACGCTCGTGCCAGGCAATATGACCGAAAGCTTTGAACAGGCGGCCGCCGGCAGTGACGGTCAATTGCGGTGCAGGACCATAACGAGGATCAGCGAGAAACTGCGTCATATATGGCGCGCGGATAAGGCTGTCCTGCGAAAGTGGATTGTTGTCCGGGCCATGATAAGGATGAGTCCAGTCGTCCAGGCCTTCCGGAAACGGTTTGCTTAAAATTTTCCGTCCTATTAATGCTTTTCCTTCTGGCCGAAGCACCCGCAATACCTCTTCCCGTGAAACACGTCTTGCCCTGCCAACTGCAACAACGGCATCGGCAATATTGTCGGCCAGATGTAATTTCTTCAGCGGCCCTTTTTCCACAAAAATGCGTGTACTATAGAAGCCCGCATCATCGGCTATCCTGCGCGCCTTTTCCACATCTTCCGCCTGTGGTAACTGCATATATATCAATAGCTCGCTTTCACGCACCAGTTCCAGCGCAAGCTCACAGGCCGGGTCACCAAGCAACACACAGATTCCTCGCTCAACTCCAATGCGTTTGAGAATCGGGTTTTGCTGATTAGCCCCAAAGGTCAGGGGAGCTATAGTAAGCAAGCTGATAATTGCTGTCAAAAGGAATCGCTTCATTTCTTTTCCTCCTAAAAATATTAGCCGAAATTTCCTTCAAAGCATAGATTCGGGACAACCACGAACCTTCCAAAATACCAAGCTACCAAATTCTTTGCAAAACTACAACCGTTTCTATACCTTATTTCGCGAACTGAGAAAGAACCTCAGAAGCGGTTTTGAATCATAACCTGTAAACATCCGTTCGGCGGTCAACAATATGCCCGCTCTTGTCCGCCAGTGCTTCGGAAAGGTCGATTTCAGTAACGGTATATGTTTGAGTTTTGTCTTTATTATTGCATACAACAGCTCCGTTCGGGCCGGTAATGAGCGACTGCCCCGGATGGGTAAAAATTATAAAAATCCCGTTTTCATAGGATCGCGTTCTCATCATGCAGAGATTCAAATCCCCGTGCATCCCGTAAGTCGGATTGAAAATCACCCTTGCTCCCTTAAGGGTAAGCGTCCGTGTCGTTTCCGGCCAGCGACGGTCCGCACAGATCATTACTCCGAACAAGCCGAAATCAGACTCATATACATTAAGGTGCTTACCCGGCATATACTTGTAATCATGTGTCTGGATATGAAGCTTATCATACATTCCAACCAGCCCACCAGTGCGATTATATATCAAGGCGGTATTAAACACCCCATCATCAACCTTACGTGTACAGCCATAAAAAAACCAGGCCCTATTTCGTTTTGCCCAGTCCGAGACGACCTGCGTGTACCTCGATGTCAGAGGATTAATTGCATACTTGACCATATCGCTTTTTGTCACTGATTTCTCCGTCGATACATACCCATCCAGAAAACCCTCCGGGGTGACTACCACATCCACGTCATGATTATTTTCGATATCCGAAAGTATATTCGTCAGGCTCCTATGGTTCGCTCTCATATTTCCTTTTTCCGGATAAACCTTTACCTGTGCTATGCGGAGTTTTGACGTCGGTTTCTTTTTTCGGATTTCGGCATCCGGTTTTTCATTGTTAGTCCCAGCCAATACCTTCGAGACACCGATGCCGGCAACACCAGCGGCCATGAGAAACTCTCTTCTGGTTTGTCTTAACATTATTGTTTACCTCCCTCTTAATCTATACTGCCCACTTAGATATGTTTATCTTCGATGTTATACACATGAAAACTATAATATCGTATTCAGCCGCCCAATCCAAAACTATTTTGAGGCCCTTTTATGCCTTACGAGACTGGGCCTTATAGGAATCATCATAGTTATTTTGCTGTTTGCAGCAACAAGTAGTTTCAGGTACGATAGTACTTGCTACGCCCGGAAAAATTGTTAAGGGCGGCAGATATCTGATAAGTATTACCGGTAAGAGGGACAACTCATGAAACAACATACGAGATTGGCAAGCTTAATCACAACATTACTAATCTTGGCCGTGCTGATTCCGGCCTATCCGCTCCGGGCTGATAAATCCTTCGACTACTTTGACAATTCATGGACCGTCATAGGTCTCAAAGATTATGCACACGGAACACGCATCACGCCTGACAATCAGCTCGTGATTCATGACAGCAACAAAAAACCTTCAAGAGTTTTATTACGGTTCGGGCAGCAACTGACTCCACTAAACCGCCAACATACAAAGAAGCTAATGAACGGATGGCTGCCGGTTGTTTTAATCACAGCCGAAGATGGCCGGGTAATATATGAGTTTACTCTTTGGGCGACACCATTACCCTCGATTAAAAATTGGAAAAAGGCCTTCGACTGGCCTGTTGAAGGTGAGAATTATCTAAACTGGATATTAGTCAAAGCCACCAATACAGGACCAACAACAGCGCTGGCAAAGCTAAAGGTCGAACGAAATGAACCTTCAATCTCCTGGGAAAAGAATTTCGCCTGGTCTTTGGCCGCCGGTGAAAGTGCCGAAACAGTGATATCGATTCCATTTTCTCCTCTAAAAGGAAATTCAGATTTTTCCAAAAAAGACGCCGGGATTTGGCTGGGCCGAACTGTTCAGTACTGGCAAAGCATCATGGCAAAAGCCGCACAAATCAGGATTCCGTGCGAGAAAGCAACACAGGCTCTTCTGGCTTCACACATGTATCAGCTAATTTCAAATGACCATGGTGAAGTACATCCGGGGGAAGGATTTTATGATGAATTCTACATCCGCGATGGTGCGTACCAGATAATGGAATTTGAAGAAGCCGGCCTGAAAGATGCCGCACAAAAAGCAATGGAAAGCTTCCTGACTCATCAAAGGCCCGATGGACGTTTCGAGTCACAGAAAAACCAGTTCGACGCTAACGGCCAGGCATGTTGGGCACTGTGGCAGTTCTATAAAATCACCGGCGACAAACAATGGCTAAAAAAAGTATATCCTCAAATGCGGCGAGCAGTGGACTGGACGCTAAAAACCAAACTTCAAGTACCTCCTGATTCGCCATTTTCCGGAGTGCTGCCTAACGCCCCTGCGGACGGCGAATATTTATGGGATGGAAAACATCATATTGTCGGTTATGACTTTTGGAACCTGCGGGCTTTATTATGTACCGCTGATGCGGCACAGGTTTTAGGCAGAACAGACGAGGCCAAAGAGTTACTCCAGGAAGCTGATTTGTATCGCAACGCCATCAATAAAGCCTGGAAAAAAACCGGCCTCGATTATTTCCCGCCCAGTTGGGAAAAAGTAGGCACCCATTGGAGTAATACTGAAACACTATGGCCCACCGAGATTTTCCCCTCCCACGACCCGCGAGTCACCGCATTAATCAGGCAAGTACGGCAAAACCACGGTGGGGGCTTCATAGAAGGTACTATCCGCTGGCTTGGCCATCCGGATGCCATACACCCTTATATGTCTTCCTATACTACTTTGGCTTCTCTTATAAAAGGAGAACACGAACAGGTTGTCGAAGACTTCTACTGGTATCTTCTTCACTCTACTGCAGCAAACGCTTTTCCGGAAGGCATATATTACAAAAAGCGCATCGCGTGGAACGACACCATCCCTCACACTTTGGGGGCTTCCAACTATGCAATTTTGCTTCGGCACATGCTCATACATGAACGCCCCGACGAGCTGCATCTACTCATGGCCATACCTGACTGGTGGCTGGCCAACGGCAAAGAAATCCGCATCAAGCAAGCGCCTACTCACTTCGGCCCGATGAATCTAATAGTGACCGGTACAGAAAAAGGCGTACGTGTGCAATTTGACCCGCCCCGCCGACAGCCGCCAAAGCGAGTTGTTCTTTATCTGCCAGAGTCACGCAAACTGATTAAACCGATAAAAGGTGTTGAAGTCATCCACAGACCAGACCAGAAGACACACTGGGACTTCCCAAAGGTAGTAAAGCTGTATTCGCAATCGTTGAAAAGTAAAAATAAAGAATCAGCTAATAGTCCCGAACAGGTGACATTAAAATTTAACATGAAGTTGAACCCGAATATATACACAAAGTCACACTATAAAAAACCTCCTCAGTTTGCTCTCTGGCTGGAGGAAGCAACTAAAGGAACAATACGCACCGTCTGGGTAACATCCAAAACGGGTACCGGCAGTTGGGGAAGCGATGTTGTTCGCACCGTATCTCTGCCATACTGGGTAAGCCGCTGGAATATGGAAACTAAGAGCAGCAGCTACCCAACTCTGGAAAATCCCGTAATAAATGCAGTCACCGGAGCAACCCCCAAAGTTGATCTTACAGTTGAAGCTCTCGTTCCCGCCAAAAGCCTTTGGAACTACTTTATCGAAGTGAACGTATCGGGTGACTATAACGATGCTTTCCCGGTTAAACGACAAGATGGAAAGCAAGACCGACAGGGAAACGGGCAGCCGTCTATCATTTACAGAGGAACAATAACCTCATCCCCCGGACAGCGAAGCAATCCTAAATTGAGAGGCAGAACAGATCAATTCCAAAATGTTAAACACATCATTACCGACCTGGAAGGAATTACTACCGCTAAAGATTTATTTCCCACAATCGAGGTATCCTGCCAGTTGCCATAATAGGAAGTACCACGGTAACACATGAGTTTTTATTGAGTGTTTTTCTTACTGCTGAAGAAGCTGCTGTACCCCCCTATTTCCACATCTTTGCCAGAATCATCAGCCAGAAGTGATTTATAATTTTTGATAACTTTCTTATAGGCATTAGCGTGTTCTTCAATTATCTCAGGAAGAAAAAGCTTAAACCAAGGAACTTCAAAGACATGCAGATTAATACTTTCCGTCACCGGCAGCTTCTCAATGTATTTGTCAATCTTCGCAGATTCATCAAGGCCGGCTATCCGTGTCGGCCTGCCATGTCCGTAAACATCCATCGTCGTAAAAAGTGGATGCAAGTGCAGGGGCTTATTACAGCCGGGATTACAGACAGAACCTTCCCCGCGGACCGCTTCACTAAACCTCGACAATGAAAGACCTCCCAATTCCTCAGCAACATACCTGAAATGCGGATAGTACCAGCCGCCCTTGGTGCTATTCGTATCCTTTGGCGGACGCATCGGCTTTATTCCCGCGCTATCGTCGAGCTGGTCACAAAAGTAGTTCATCGCCCTGTCGATTTCCTCCATCTGCTTCGGGTACAGTTCCAGTTGCACAAGTCCGAAAGCGGAGCTTAACTGGTGCATTCGATGCTTATACCCGCCGCTTGGCAATCCGGCAAAAGGCTTAAGCTCTTCTAAGGTAATCTCATCATGGCGTATGTAATGGCCAAACAAAATGGCGCGCTCATAGATCGCCTGCTCGTCAGTAAATAATATCCCCCCCTCACCGATAGCCAGAGATTTGCCAGTCATCAGGGAAAAGGCCGAGGCGTCACCAAAGGTACCAACTTCCTTGCCCTTATATAAAGCACCGTGTGCATGAGAACAGTCTTCGAGGATTTTGAGATCGTGTTTTTCAGCAATCTTAATAATGGCATCCATATCAGCCGGCATGCCAGCATAATGCACAACTATAATTGCTTTTGTTCGCGGCGTTATTCGGCGTTCGATATCTTCCGGGTCGATGCAGATGGTATCAGGGTCAACATCGGCAAAAACAGGCGCCGCGCCAAGATTATAGACCGGGGTAACAGTAGCCCAATAAGTAAGACTCGGCACGATGACCTCGTCACCAACGCCGATACCCATGCCATATAAAGCCCCGAGGATTGCAGCGGTTCCATTATGATATGCAAGGCCGTATTCTCGACCAAGCAACTGGGCATACTTTTCCTCAAATTCCCTCGTTATATCAAAGCCGGACATCCCCCCTGCCCGTAACACATCCAAAACCGCCTGCTCATGCTTCTCGGTGACAACTGGCCATTTGAACATGTCCTCCTGCTGCGATTTCACCGCCCTTTCACCACCAAACAGTGACAGGTCGTTTTTTATTTGTCCCTCTTGGGCCATATCCGCCTGCTCTCCTTTACTTTCGCGCCAGCTCAAGCGCCTTAGTCGTGATGTAGTACTTCGCTATCATATTGGAAACTTCCCACTCCGGCAGCTTCCCTTTCGCCAGGTATTGCAGAAACTTTTCTGTAACGATTCTAAAGTGTGCTTCGTGCCCGTCTCGATGCTCATCAGGTACTATCACCTGCCAGGAGTTTGCCAGTTGTTTGAGTGCTAAACCGGGATATTTACTTTGCAACCCGGTGACAGCCCTTTTTAGTGAAACCGCCAATAGTACGCCACTTGTTCCCGGAGCCAGCTCCACATAAAGCTCCGGTCGATAGTTCTGTTCCTTGCCCTGCCGGATGATGACGTTGGCCTTGCTGCCCCTGAACAACGAATGATGCGTGCCCCCCCCGCCCTCCGGGGCCTGAAAATCCCAGCTAACAGCCAGCTTCATATATATGTCTTTCACTTCAAAGACCATTTCTCCGTTTGAATAATAGGGCAATACTCTTTCGTTATTTAATTTGCCTTTGAGAAACTCCGGAAAATCGGGTGCTCTTGTCACCTTTTCGTATTGCTCTCGTGTGAGCATTGTCGGCCAGCGCCGAGCTTGTAAAACTGCTACGTCTTTTCGGTAATCAATCGCCTCTTCGGAAAAGCACGTCCACATCATTAAATCTATCAGGTGCGTCGTGACATCCACCAGCCCTTCCCCCTGTTGAGTACTGTCAAAATACCAGGTCGGTCTTTTGATAGGTATGCCGGAGACGTATTTGAAAAAATGGTGGACGCTTTCCTTAACGACAGCCGGTTCATCAACTGACCCTTTCTTCAATTCGCCGAATACGTCTTTATTGAGCACAAACATTTTCTGCAAAATGCAAAGCACGTTAAAACGCTCGGTCATAATATCATAAAGCAGTACACCGTTTTGCTCTGCCGTATCAAAGGCCTGCTCCAGAAGCCTGAATCCCTCGGCATCAATGCACATCGGCTTGTCTGAAAAAACATTCAAACCGGCATCGACAGCCGACTTGATATACATGGTTTTTTTCTGATTGTTCCCGGACATTACAACAACATTGCCGGGCTTCTCAGTGAGCATCTTTTCGAGGTAATCATCTCCGGCATAAACTTTTTCCTGCCAGCTTGTGGGCTCTTCCGAACGGCCGTTAAAACTCTCAATTCGCTTGAGATATTCCTCCACCTCGGC
>CBDURK010000039.1:0-13242 GCA_965369645.1 uncultured bacterium
CGATGATGCGGGAATTCGGATCGGTACAAAAAGATGGATACCGAAAGACAGAGGCAGAGCGCATCCTATTCATAAAAAAGCTTGTCATATACATATAACAGTAACACAAATATAAACGAAATAAGAGATACGAAATTATGGGCCAGAAAGTATCGCCAATAGGATTCAGGACAGGAATAACACTTGGTTGGCAGAGTACGTGGTTTGCTACAAAAGCCGATTACGGTGATTTCCTTGTCGAGGACCAGAAGATTCGACGGTATGTTGACAATAGATTTAACCGTCGTATGCCCAAAGGTGCGGTTGCAAAGACCGAAATAATCCGGACGCGTAACGAAGTGAAAGTAACACTGCACAGCGCTCGGCCTGGTGTCGTCATTGGCCCAAGGGGCGGTGAAGTCGAGAAGCTGCGTGAAGAGCTTGAAGGCTTAACTGGCCGGAAGATAAGTGTCAACGTCATCGAGATAAAAGACCCGGAACTCAACGCTAATTTGGTTGCTGAGGCGATTGCTGAGCAGCTAAGCAAGCGGGCTTCCTTCAGGCGTACGATGAAACAATATTGTGAATCTGCAATGCAAGCTGGTGCTAAAGGAGTTAAGATTATTTGCGCGGGCCGGCTGGGCGGTTCTGAGATGTCCAGAAAGGAAACTCAGAAGCTTGGCAGTATCCCGTTGCATACGTTGGACGCCAATGTAGATTATGCTGTGGCAACATCAAGAACGACATACGGAGCCATTGGTATAAAAGTTTGGATTTATAAAGGCAAATTCGGCGAAGAAATTGTGCCGAGTCAACATCGTCGCCGTCCACCAAGACGTATGGGTCAGTCAACAAGAGGCGGAGGCGGCAGAGGCGGCCAGGGGGCTCCTAAGAGAAGTAGTAGAGCACCTGCTGCACCTACACCTGTGGCACCTGCTCCTGCGGCACCGAAAGCGCCAGTTGCAGAGCCGACCAAGGCCGAGCCAGGTGAAGCAAAAGAAAGCTGAAAAAGAAGGTTTTGTTGGTAAAATAATTATATCTTAAATACAAGTTTTACAAGGGTCTTAAAAAATGGCAATGATGCCGAAAAGAGTTAAATATCGTAAAAGCCAACGCGGCAAAATGAAAGGCAATGCCTCGAGAAGCAATTTTGTTGCGTTTGGTGAATACGGTTTACAGGTTTTGGAAATGAGCTGGATAACGGCAAGACACATTGAAGCCGGCCGAGTAGCAGCGACTCACTTTTTACATCGCGAAGGAAAGGTTTATATCAGAATATTCCCGCATAAGCCGGTGAGTTCCAAGCCGCTCGAAACTCGAATGGGTAAAGGTAAAGGTGAACCGGAGTTCTGGGTTGCCAGAGTCAGGCCGGGACAGGTTTGTTTTGAGATCGGTGGAGTAGCTGAGGATGTAGCAAAAGAGGCTCTGCTCCGAGTTGCTCATAAAATGCCGATTAGGTGTAGATTTATTAAACGAAGGCATACGTTGTAAAGGAAATCTTCGAATGAAAGCGCAGCATTACAGAGAAATGAGTCATGATGAGCTCGAGAACAAACTTGAAGAGCTTGAGAGGCATTTATTTGATCTGCGCTCACAGGCGGTTACGGAAAAGCTGGAAAATTCCAAGGCCGTTATTAATGTTAAGCGTGATATCGCAAGAATTAAAACAATAATGCGGGAAAAAAGTAACGTTTTATCCGCAGATGATTGATGAGTCGGAAAGCAAAGATGCAGGAACAAAAATTAAAAACTTTAACCGGCGTGGTGGTAAGCAACAGTGGTGACAAGAGTGTCAAGGTAGTTATTGACTTCAAAGTCAAGCATCCGAAGTACGGCAAATATATCAAACGCAGGACAAAAATCGGTGTTCACGACGAACACAATAACAGTGGTGTGGGCGACGTGGTTGAAATTACTCAGTGCAGTCCTCGCAGTAAGACCAAGAGTTGGCGTCTTGTCAAGGTTGTCCAAAGAGCAGTTGAAGTGTGAAGTTGGGATAAAAGATAATGGTTCAGCAGGAAACAATGTTGGATATAGCTGACAATTCAGGCGTAAAGTCTGCGTTGTGCATAAAGGTTCTTGGCAGAGGCGGATCTCGTGGTCGAAAGACCCGTCCGTGCGCTGGCGTGGGAGATATTGTTTGTGTTGCGATAAAAAAATCGCTTCCCAATTGCCAACTGGATGATAAGAAAGTGCATAAGTGTCTTATTATTCGCACCAAGAGCCCCGTGAAACGCAGGGATGGCAGCTATGTAAGATTTGACAGCAATGCCGCAGTGATGATTGACGCTGATGGCAATCCGATAGGAACAAGGATTTTCGGCGCGGTGGCTCGCGAGCTACGCGAAAAAAATTATATGAAAATTATCTCGCTGGCAAGCGAGGTAGTATAAAGAATGTTGAATTGTAAGTTGGGTGTTTATGGCTTCGCATATAAAAAAAGGTGATTTAGTCGAGATAATAGCTGGTGACCACAAAGGTGCTACCGGCAGAGTTCTGCGTGTGATACTTGACAAGCATCGCGTAGTAGTTCAGGGTCATAACATAGCCAAAAAGCACGTAAGGCCTTCGCGGAAAAATCCGCAGGGAGGCCGAATCAATGTTGAGCAGCCGATACATATAAGTAATGTTTTACCGGTGAATCCGAAAAGCTCGAGAGGCAGCAGAGTACGTTATCAGGTAAGTGAGGATGGCGGTAAAAAGCGTCTTACTACCGATGGTAATGAAATCGGCGTTATCAGGAAGGCAAAAAAGTAAGTTATTAATTGTTAATTTGGTGTTTATTTGGCCGATTAACCGTTTCATGAGATACAGTATGGCACGTTTGAAAGATTTATATAAGTCAAAAATTGTTCCGGAACTGACAAAGGAATTCAGCTACAAAAATCCTATGGCAGTGCCGCAGATGACAAAGGTCGTTATCTCTATGGGTGTTGGCAGAGCGACGCAGGATAAGAAATTCATTGAGTTCGCCAAAAAGGATTTAATGATGATTACCGGCCAAATGCCCTTGGTTTGTAAGGCGAAAAAGAGCGTTTCGAATTTCAAGGTTCGAGAAGGTGTGGAAACCGGTTTGAAGGTTACTGTCCGTGGCGTGAGAATGTACGAATTTATGGACAGACTCATTAGCCTTGCAATACCTCGGGTACGAGACTTTCGCGGCCTTAATGCGGAGAGTTTTGACGGCAGAGGGAATTATTCGATGGGACTGGGTGAACAGAGTGTTTTTCCTGAAATCAATCCGGTAAAAGTGGAATTTCAGCAGGGTATGAACATAACTTTTGTAACTACGGCAAAGAGCGACGAAGAAGCGAGGAAACTGCTTCAGCTCTTTGGTATGCCGTTCAAAGGGTTAACAGCAGTAAATGAAGAATAAAGCTTAAGCTCGGAAACGAGAAATTGGAGCGTTTGAATGTCAACTAAAGCACTTGAAATCAAGGCAGAACAAAAACAAAAATATCGCGTCAGACAATATACGCGTTGTCAGCTTTGTGGCAGATCCAGGGCAGTATATCGCAAGTTTAAGATTTGCCGGATTTGCTTTAGAACGTTAGCGAATGAAGGAAAAATACCAGGAGTTAGAAAAGCCAGTTGGTAAAATCGTGTATTTAATCACGAAAATGCCCCAGAGCTCGAGGCAAGAAATTATGAGTTTAAGTGATCCAATAGCTGATATGTTGACGAGAATTCGCAATGCAGCGCGAATAAACAAAAAGCAGGTCAATATAAAAGCGTCAAATATTTGTGAAGGCATAGCGGCTGTCTTGAAGAAGGAAGGTTACATCGAGGATTTTGACCGAATCGACGACGGACAGCAGGGAATAATCAGGGTTACATTAAAGTATGACCAGGACGGAAATTCTATTATCGTTGAAATAGCAAGAACGAGCAAGCCTGGTCTAAGAATATATTCGTCTGTTGACAAATTACCGCGAGTTTTAGCCGGTATGGGTATCGCAATTGTTTCGACAAGTAAAGGTGTAATGAGTGACAAAAGCTGTCGGGAAGCTAAAGTCGGCGGCGAAATACTTTGTACGGTAAACTAATGAGTCGTATTGGAAATAAACCTGTTAGTATTCCTGGAGGCGTAAAAGTTGAGCTCAAAGGCCAGTGTATTAAGGTCAAAGGCTCGCTTGGCGAGCTCCAGATGGACTGTCATCCTCGGATAAAAGTTAAAATTGACGATGCCGGGAAGGAAATTATAGTCGAAAATAAACGCCCCAAGGAACGCATGAACAAGCAGTTACATGGCACTATGCGTGCTTTGATTGCAAATATGGTTGCCGGTGTCAGTAAAGGCTTTGAGAAGAAAATGCAAATATTCGGCACCGGTTATAATTTAAAAGAGCAGGGCGGAAAGCTGACTTTTCAGATAGGTTTTTGCCATACTGTAGAGTTGGTAATACCAAAGGGTATAAAGGTTAATATCGATGTCGGTGCTACCAGGGGTAATGATGTTCCTGCAAGGTTTACGCTTTTGGGAACGGACAAATGCCTGCTGGGACAGTTTGCCGCAGATATTAGAAAGATAAGGCCGCCGGAACCATATAAAGGAAAAGGTATCCGCTATGCCGACGAACATGTACGACGTAAGGCTGGCAAGGCATTTGCTTCCGGGACGGCATAATTAGGATTTAGTTTAATGAAAACTAACAGTTTGAAAAAAGCAGCTCTAAGACGTAAATATCATGTGAGGAAGAAAGTCTTTGGAACGCCGGACAGACCTCGGTTGATGGTTTTTCGATCAAACAGGCATATTTATGCTCAGATTATAGATGACGTTGCGGGAGCGACACTTGCTTCGGCAAGTACAAGAACAAAAGGTATGCAGGATAAAATGCCCAATGCCGGTAATAAAAAAGCTGCAAGAACCATAGGTGAATCGGTTGCAAAACAAGCACTTGGTGTTGGCATTAAGTGTGTTCGTTTTGATAGAAATCGATATAAGTTTCATGGCAGAGTTAAGGCACTTGCCGAAGGGGCAAGAAAAGCCGGATTGGTTTTTTAACGACATAGTCTATACGAAAATGTTTGGAGAATAAATTGGCAGTAGAACCAGTTAAACTTTCGTCTCAGGAAGAAAAACCGTTGGAAGATACGGTTGTAAAGGTGTTTCGCTGCGCCAAAGTGGTGAAGGGCGGTAGGCGATTTAGTTTTGCCGCATTAGTCGTCATTGGTGACAGGGCAGGTACCGTCGGTGTCGGATATGGCAAGGCTAATGAGGTTCCGCAGGCGGTCGAGAAAAGTATAAAAGACGCCAAAAAATCTTTGCACAAGATATCTTTGCTTGACCGGACAATACCGCACGCGGTAAAAGGCAAATACAGGGCCACAAAAGTAGTATTGGTCCCGGCCAGTCCCGGTACCGGGGTTATCGCCGGTTCCAGTGCTCGAGCAGTGCTCGAATATGCAGGCGTACAGGATGTTCTAACAAAAGTTTACGGAAGTACTTCGGCCAAAAATGTGGTCAAAGCTACACTTGACGGATTATTGAAATTGCGCAGCAAAGAATTGATTGAATCTCTTCGTGGTGTTGCAATTAATGTTTAATGGTTGTTGATTAACGATCGGGTGATTTTAATGTTGAATCATGAAATAACATCTCTTGTGGGTAAACATAAACGTCGTCGGCGTGTCGGCAGGGGTTCGGGCAGCGGCCACGGAAAAACCTGTGGACGAGGTCACAAAGGCGCAGGCAGCAGGGCTGGCTCGACTTCTGTTACGCTTCTTGAAGGTGGTCAGATGCCTTTGTTTAGACGACTTCCTAAACGAGGTTTTAATAATTATAATTTTGCGGTACGCTGCGAAATCGTAAATATCTCACAACTGGAAAGATTCGCCGATGGTGCTGATGTTGGCGTTGAGCAATTAACCAGCGTCGGACTGATTAATGGCACTAAAAGTAGAATCAAAATTCTCGGTAATGGAGACCTTACAAAGAAGCTGCAGGTAACAGCTCATAAATTCAGCAAGTCGGCAGAGCACAAGATTGTGGCTTCCGGCGGCACAGCAAAAATTATTTGATTGTTGTCCGCATGTTCTATCATGCGGAAAGAAACAGAATAACGGAGTATTCGCTTCATAGAGGCGGAAACAGAATTATGGACAGGAAATAATGCTTGGAACGGTAATCAATATATTCAGGATACCTGATCTGCGCAATAAGATTCTTTTTACTCTGGCGCTGCTGATAATATACAAAATCGGATTTCATATTCCCGTACCCGGCTTTGATCAGAAAGCGATAAGTGAAATTGCCAGTTCAAGAGATACGGAAAGTCCCCTGGGCAGAGCTGCCGAATACATGCAGATGTTTACCGGAGGAAGGCTGGATAAGAGCAGTTTGTTTGGCCTTGGGATTATGCCTTATATTACCTCATCTATTATTCTTATGCTCTTGGGTGAGGTTGTTCCTGCTTTGAAGAAGCTGCGACAGGAAGGACAAACAGGCCACAAAAAGATACAGGAGTACACTCGCTATCTAACTGTGATGATATGTATTATACAGTCGATAATGTTTATGAAGTTGTTAGGTGGGCAGGGATTAACCTATCCCGGGATGTACCGTCAGGCAATGATAATGGGTGTTGTCGGGATGACGGCCGGTACTGTCTTCTTGATGTGGCTTGGCGAGCAGATAGATGAATACGGAATAGGCAACGGTATTAGTTTGATAATTATGGCCGGCATTGTCTCCAGAATGCCCTGGGCAATCTGGACCCTTTGGCAGAATGTTGACCTGAAACTCGGCGCTGCACCCGGTACTGTAGGCCCGGCGAAGATATTGTTCTTGATGGCGGCGTTTGTGTTTGTCGTGGCAGGTGCGATACTGATAACTCAGGGCCAGCGACGAATACCGATTCAGCAGGCAAAGCAGATGCGGGGCCGACGGATGTATGGCGGGCAGAGGCATTATTTGCCGCTTCGCGTCAATCACGGCGGCGTGATGCCCATAATTTTCGCATCGAGTTTTATGATGTTTCCACCAATTATAATCGAGCAGTTGTTGAGAATTCCAAGCCTCCAAAATTCGGCGATTGTGCTGACTATTAAGGATGCTCTCGGGCCAAGTTCTTATACATATAATGTTCTGTATATGCTGTTGATATTTTTGTTTGCTTATTTTTGGGTAACAGTACAATTTCAGCCCAAGGAGATGGCTAAGAATCTGAGGGATTCGGGAAGCTTTATTCCCGGGCTTCGTCCGGGACGCAGGACCGCTGATTACCTGGAAACGGTAATGACAAGAATTACATATTTTGGTGCTTCGTTTTTGTCTATAATTGCCGTTGTGCCGTCGCTGATTTCAATATTATTGGGAATTGACTGGCGTGTGGCGACGTTCCTGGGCGGTACCGGTTTATTGATTGTTGTTAGTGTCTCGCTGGATCTGGTTCAGAAAATCGAAGCGAATCTTTTGATGCGAAGCTATGATGGTTTCAGTGGAGCCGGCAGGATAAAAGGAGCAATGGGATGAGAATAGTTTTGTTGGGAGCGCCGGGTGCAGGCAAAGGAACGCAGTGTAAGAACATTGTTGGCAAATATGGTCTGCTTCATTTATCCAGCGGTGATATTTTACGGCAGGAACGGGCCGCAGGTACCGAATTAGGGCAAAAAGCCCAAGGTTATATGGACTCGGGCGCTCTTGTGCCTGATGAAATAATAATTGAGATGATGATCAAGGCGATAAAAGATGCCCCTGCTGCTGGTTTCTTACTGGATGGTTTTCCAAGAACTGTCAACCAGGCGGTTGAGCTTGGTAAGTCTTTGACGAATAACAAGATGATGATAGATTTTGTTTTGAACCTTCAGGTTGATGACGACGTAGTAGCACAGCGTATAACCGGAAGGAGAAGTTGTCCTGAGTGTGGGGCGGTTTATCACATTGAACACTTGAAGCCAAAAGCCGAAGGTATCTGTAATAATGACGGCATTGAACTTGTTCAACGACCTGACGATACCCCTGATGTGCTTGATAATCGTCTTAAAACATACCATCAGCAGACAGAACCGCTGGTGGATTACTATAGAAAAAATGGCACTGTTTATGACTTCGATGCAGACAGAACCCCGGATGAAGTAAGGGATTCGATATTTGAGAAGATGGACGCCCTTGTCAAGACGTGAAGCGATGGAAAGTGTATCGGAACACGAAACGAGATACGAAATTAAATGGCTATAACGCTTCGCAGCCCAAGAGAAATTGACTTAATGCGTAAAGCAGGTGCTGTTGTAGCAAAAGTTCTTTTAAAACTAAAAGAGATTGCTGAGCCGGGAGTATCCACCCTGCAGTTGGATGCTGTAGCTTTGCAGATGACCACTGATGCCGGTGCTGAGGCTTTGTTTAAGGGGGTTCGCACCCCAGTATCTAAAATCCCGTTTCCAGGTGCAATTTGTGCCTCGATTAACGAGCAGGTCGTTCATGGGATTCCTGCTGAGGATGCAAAGCTTAAAGAAGGTGATATCCTCAGTGTTGATTTTGGCGTTAGGCTTGACGGCTATTGTGGGGATGCTGCGGTTACGATTGCTATCGGCGAAATTTCCGAGACTAAGCGCACACTGATGGATGTAACAAAACATGTGCTTGATATAGCAATAGCGAAATCCGCACCGTCTGTCAAATGGAGCCGGGTTGCTGCCGAGATGCAGCGATATGCAGAGTCGGCAGGTTTTTCGGTGGTAAAAGACTTTGTTGGGCACGGTATCGGCAGAAAAATGCATGAAGATCCGAGAGTGCCTAATTTCGTCAATGATGATTTGCTGGCAAATGATATTATTTTGGCCGAAGGAATGGTTCTGGCTGTTGAGCCGATGATTAACGCCGGCTCAAGTGGCGTGCGAACGCTTAGGAACGGGTGGACAGTGATAACAAGAGACAGGAAATGCTCGGCTCATTTTGAGCATACAATCGCGATAGTGAAAGGTGGTTGTGAGGTGTTAACTGTAGTAAAGTAAGTAAGTCGTATCTCGGAAGAAAAAAGAGTTACGAGTCAAAAAATAAGGAAATACGAAACAGTAAAATGCCAAAGAAGGACGCAATAAGATTACAAGCCAAAGTGACCGACGCTTTGCCGAATGCAGTATTTAAGGTAGAGTTGGATAACGGCCACAAGGTTTTGGCGCATGTTTCTGGAAAAATGCGAATGCATTATATTCGGATTTTGCCGGGTGACACAGTTATAGTTGAAATGTCACCTTATGATCTAAACAGAGGCCGGATAGTACTCCGGCATTAGATACAGATTTATACCGCAATAATAGGTAGATAAAATGAAAGTTAGAAGTTCAGTTAAACGTATTTGTGAGAATTGTAAGGTTATACGTCGCAGAGGTGTTGTGAGGGTAATATGTACGAACCCGCGGCATAAACAACGCCAGGGTTGATTTGATTGTGATTACCCGGTTGTAAATAACCAGTTACCGGATTCGAAAAGGAGCTTATATGCCACGTATAGTTGGTGTTGATATACCGAATGAAAAATCTATATGGATTTCGCTGACTTATATTGTCGGTATTGGTAAATATACCTCTGAACAGATTATTAAAGAGGCAGGTATAGAAAGAACTACGAAAGCCGGCAAGCTTAGCGAAGATGAGCTTAGCCGTATAACGCAGATTATCGACCGAAATTACACAGTCGAAGGTCAGCTTCGAAGGCAGTTTTCACAAAATATAGCACGCTTGCGTGATATAAATTGTTACAGAGGAATACGTCACAGAAGGGGTTTGCCTGTTCGGGGCCAATGTACGCAGAGTAACGCACGTACCCGCAAAGGACCGAGAAAAACAGTTGCGGGCAAGAAGGGTGTAAAGGAAAAACGCTAAAGATAAAATGTCATATACTTTATATGATGATTTGAGGAAATTTCAGAATAATGGCAAAAAGAACGAAGCGTAAAGTAAGGAAAAATGTTGTCCGGGCTATTGTACACATAAAGGCGACATTTAATAATACATTGATTACGATTACGGATATGGATGGTAATGCAGTTGCTTCGGGCTCAGCCGGCTGTGTAGGGTTCAAAGGCTCTCGAAAAAGCACGCCTTTTGCCGCTCAAAGGGCCGCACAACGCTGTGCCAGTTCCGCTATGCGTAATGGTGTTCGCGAAGTTGAAATCAGGGTTAAAGGACCCGGTTCAGGTCGCGAATCCGCCATCTCAGCTTTACAGCAGGCCGGATTACGTATCGCTTCGATAGAGGATGTTACTCCTCTACCGCACAACGGCTGTAGGCCGCCGAAGCGTAGGAGAGTTTAAGAGACAAGTACTATTAGAAACTATTTCGGAGATAAATATAAAGAATGGGACGTTATCTGGGTTCATCTTGTAAACACTGTCGTCGTGAAGGAATGAAACTTATGCTCAAAGGCATAAGATGTGAGACGGCCAAGTGTCCTATCGAAAAGAAACAGAGAAATCTGGCCCCTGGAATGCACGGATGGCGAAGGGGCAGGATAAGTGAATACGGTGTTCGGCTGCGAGAAAAGCAAAAAGTCAAAAGATATTACGGTCTTTTTGAACGCCAGTTTATGAGGTATTTTCATCGAGCGGAACGGGGTAAGGGCAATACCGGTGAAACACTGCTGCAATTGCTGGAAAGACGTTTGGATAATGTGATCTATAAGTTAAATTTTGCACCGTCACGAAAGGCTGCAAGGCAGTTGATTGCTCACGGTCATATATATATAAACGGACACAAGGTGAATATCAGTGATTATACAACGAAAATAGGCGACAAGATAATCATCAAAGGTTCTAAAAAAAGCGTAAAACAAGTAAAGGAACAGTTGGAAAGCAACCCGAATTATACTACACAAAGCTGGCTGCAGTTAGCTCGGGAAAAGCCCGAAGCTACGATTGTTGCATTGCCCGCTCGGGATGATGTCCAGATTCCTGTTGAAGAGCAGTTGGTTGTCGAATTCTGCTCGAGATAGTTGCTAACAGCTTTAAGTTTATTAATGTCGAGTTTTGAGATAAATCAAAACTAATAATTCGAAACTCAAAACTTACATAGGAGAACTATATGCGAGTTACATGGCGTGGCTTGGAATTGCCGACTCGTGTTGAACGAGACACGATCGTATCGAGTGATAAGTATGGCCGATTCTTTATTGAACCATTCGAAAGAGGCTTCGGCACCACTATTGGGAACAGTCTCAGACGTATATTGCTTTCTTCTTTGGAAGGCAGTGCCGTAACATCAGTCAAAATAGATGGTGTCAGCCATGAGTTCAGTACGGTCAAAGGAGTAAAGGAAGATGTTACCGATCTTATTTTGAATGTCAAAAGTCTTGTCATTCGCCTGCAGGGTGAAGGGCCAAGGACTATGACTGTTTCGGCAAACAAGGCTGGCCTTGTAACGGCCGCTGATATAGTTGCCGATCCGTCTATTGAAGTGATAAACAAAGATATGGTATTGGCTACTTTGACGGAAAAAGTAGAGTTTAAAATGGAAATGGTAGTTGAGAATGGTCGTGGTTATGTACCGGCTTCCGAACGTATCGCCGACGCCGACAGGTTCGAACAGGAAGTTGGAAGAATAATGCTCGACGCGGTTTATTCACCGGTTACAAGAGTACGCTACGTAACCGAGAACACCCGTGTCGGCCAGCGAACAAATTATGACAAGCTGATTCTGGAGATTTGGACCAACGGAACCATTACACCTGAAATGGCGCTGGTGGAAGCCGCAAAAATATTACGCAAGCATGTCAATCCATTCATACAGTATTTCGAGCTTGGAGAGCAAACAGTTGCCGCTTCTGAGGTTATTGAGGTCGAGACTCAGGAACAAGTGGTGGATGAGGAATTAAACCAAAAACTCACCATGCCGATTCAGGAGTTGGAGTTGTCTGTAAGAGCAAGTAACTGCCTTGAATCTGCTAAAACCGAAAGGGTTGGCGATTTGGTGAAAATGACAGAAGGTGATTTGTTGAAGATTCGCAGCTTTGGCAAGACTTCTCTGCGGGAAATCAGGAGAAAACTCGCCGATATAGGATTGTCTTTGGGAATGACAGATATTGATATTTAATATTGATGAATTAGGTTGATAATGTTCGAAGGCACTAGTGCCGGATTAAGAGGAATATAAATATATGCGTCATAGAGTAGCAGGACGTCGGTTGGGTCGAACAAAAGAGCATCGTCTGGCTATGAGGCGAAATTTAGTCGCTTCGCTCATCCAGCACGAAACGATTTCAACTACGATAGAAAAGGCTAAGGAAGTAAAGCCCTTTGCAGAGAAATTAATTACCTTAGCTAAGAAAGGTACATTGTCGGCAAGGCGATTGGCTATTTCTCGGCTTGGAAATCGTGATATAGTAAATGACGAGGATGGTAAAGCTGTCAAAACCGGCACGGTAATCGGTAAATTGTTCAGTGAAATTGGTCCAAGATACCTTGACAGGCCCGGCGGATATACGAGAATTATTCGATTGTCTATGAGAAGGCTGGGTGATAACGGACAGCTTGTTTTGCTGCAGTTGGTGGGTAAAGACGAGAGTTCAAAAAAACATAAAAAACCCAAAAAACACTCTCGTAAAAAGCCAGAGCATACCACCAAAGCAGTGGAAACTGCAGAAACCAGCGAGAAATCGGAAAATACTGAACAGTCATAGCTGTTAGCAGATAGAAAATTGCGTCAGGTGTAAAAGCAATAAACACAGTTGGGAACACACTCCTAATATAAGCAATACGGGATATGGTAGAATGAACGCCGTTGATTGCCTTTTTTGTAAAATGGTGGCCGGGCAAATTCCGGTTGCAAAGATTTACGAAGATGAGGATGTTCTTTCTTTTTTGGACATTGGGCCTGTAAGTGACGGCCATACTTTGGTAATACCGAAGCAGCACTTTGAAAAGTTACATGATTGTCCATCGGAGCTTTTAGGCCGGGTTGCCTCACGGCTTGGAAAAATCGCAGCCGCTGTAACAGCCGCGATGAATTCCGACGGCTATAATGTGCTATGCAATAATGGCAAAGCGGCGGGCCAGCTTGTTGACCATGTACACTTTCATATTATTGCTCGAAAAAACGGCGATGGTATTTTTGACCGGTGGCCTGCTTACAGGTATGAGCAGGGAAGGATCGAATTAATTGCCGAGGAAATAAGAAAAAAATTATAATTTGTATTTGTTCTTCTTGAACAATATCGTTTTTATAGTATATATATGTATATGATCGCGGGGTAGAGCAGTCTGGTAGCTCGTCGGGCCCATAACCCGGAGGTCACAGGTTCGAATCCTGTCCCCGCTATGAAGACC
>CBDURK010000040.1:0-13160 GCA_965369645.1 uncultured bacterium
ATCGCTCTGGCAATGAGCGGAGCGGAGGTTATCGCTATTGATAGAAACAGAGACGAGATAGAGCTTATTCGAGACCAGGTAAGCCACGCCGTCAGGCTCGACAGTACCGATGAAGAAGCGCTTAAGGCCCAGGGCATCGATAAGGTTGACGTTGCTATCATCGGCATAGGACAGGGAACAGGGCGAGGTTTTGAGGCCTCAGTCCTGACGGTCCTTAACCTTCGGCAGATGGGGGTAAAACAAATATACGCAAGAGCGGAAGATTTGATTGCAGGCGAAGTATTCTCCAAAGTAGGTGCAACTGAGGTCATATATCCTGAAATCGAATCGGCCCAGCGATGGGCGTATAGACTTATCGCACCGCAAATCGGGGAAAAAATAGACTTCACGCCCGGCTACAGCCTGGCCCGGATAAAAGCACCGGCCAGCTTCGAGGGAAAGACCGTTATGGATTTGCAGCTCCGACAGAAATACAACGTGAACCTCGTTTTGATTAAGAGAGGCGAACACAGCAAAAGCAAAAAGAGCGAGAAAAGCAAAATCATAAACGTTCCTATGCCAAATACCATCATCTATGAAGATGACATCCTAATGGTCGCCGGTTCAGACATAGACCTTGCAAAACTCCCACAGGAATAACACCGACGAAGGTGAACAATACACAACTTTAATATCATCGGCAGGTTTGATAGAATGTTACCACACGCCGCGATGTGTTGCAGCGGGAAGGTGTGTATTTATGAAAGAGATTTCTACAGAATTGCTCAATGAAATTACCAGGCGATTAGCCGAGTCAATACACCCGGAGAGGATTTATCTTTTTGGCTCACACGCCGCAGGCACCCCTGACGACGACAGTGATATCGATTTGTTGGTTGTGGTGCGCGACACAGATAAATCAACTCGGGAAATCACCATCGAAGGAAGGAAAAGCCTCAGGGACCTTCAAATCCCACTTGATTTAATTGTCTGTACCGAAAAACAGTTCAATAGGTATGGCCAGGTAAAGAACACCATAATGAATGAAGTTCTTTGTGAAGGTAAGATTGTCTATGGATCCTAAGCTTGAGATGACAAGGCAGTGGATTATGCGTGCCGATGACGACCTGCGATTGGCAGAACTCATTATGCGTGATTCGGAACCTGTGTACTGGGCAGCGGCCTTTCACGCGCAACAATGTGCAGAGAAGGTCCTCAAGGGTTTGTTGACTTTCCATGACATAAGGGCAGGAAAGACGCACGACATCGGTAATCTGCTTAATATCAGCATCTCTGTGCTTGGCAGCCTCGAGCAACTCAAGGACCGGGCAGGCGTATTGACGACCTATGCAGTCGATTCACGTTATCCTGTGCCTTATGGGGACATTAGCAAAGAGGAGACAGTAAAAGCAATGGAAATCGCCCGCAACATATTCGAATTTGTCATTGACGCATTGCCAGACCTGGAAAAACTGCCATAGGAAATTGAGTTCATAAACTCCACTCTTTTGCAAATTGAGAAATAGACTCCAACTTTCACAGCAAAGATTAAGAATATTCATCATGTTGTGCGGTGTTTTCTGAGCATGTCGAGGAGGTTTTGCATATCTTCGGGTAAGGGGGCTTCGAATTTTACCATTTTCTCGGTCACGGGGTGTTTGAATTCGAGCGTGTGAGCGTGCAGGGCAACGCGGTTTATCACAGGCTGCTGCACTGCGGGTTCGGCATCGGCCAACTGCCAGGGATAAACTAATCTGCCGCCGTACATACCATCGCCTACGATGGGGTGCTTTATATATAAGAGGTGTACGCGTATTTGATGGGTCCGTCCGGTTTTGGGCGTCATCTTCAACAGAGAAAAGCCGCGAAAAGATTCAAGAACCTCGTAAAAAGTGATTGATTCTTTTCCAGTATCAGGCCTGATTGCGTATTTCTCCCTGTGCCTTGGATGAATACCTAACGGTACTTTTATGCGGTCTGCTATTAACTCAGGCGTGCCGTGAACAATGGCCAGATAACTCTTATTGACCTGACGATGCTCGAATTGCTTTGCGATTTTCCACTGCGCCGCATCCTCTTTGGTAACGACCATAACTCCGGTCGTGTTCTTATCGAGCCGATGTACTATGCCCGGGCGAAATTCACCAAGGCCGCTCGAAAGTTTGTCCGAATAAAACGAAAGCGCGTTTACCAAAGTACCGTGTGTGTTGCCGCGGGCCGGGTGCACAATCATATCAGACTGCTTATTCAGGATGATTATACTGGAATCCTCATAAATGATATCCAGCGGAATATCTTCGGGCAGAATGTCCTTGCTGGGCGGCTCAGGCAGTGTCATATCGATTACGTCACCCGGGCTAAGCTTAAGGCTGGGTTTGCCGATTTTGCCGTTGACCTTGACGGTGCCGGCCTTGATCGCATCCTGGATGAAACGCCTGCTGAAGTTGCTGAAACGCCCGTGCAGATACTTATCGAGCCTGCGTTCTTTAATTGAACTGCCCACGTGCAGCTTGAACGGCCCATGTTCACTGTCAGGCCCCTGCGTTATGCCTGTTGAATCATTCGCCGGAAGCATTGGGTTCGGAGACCTTAGAGTTGACCTCTGGTAGAATTACCGGCACCTGAGAGGTCTTATTAGCATCGTTAGGCAGTGTAACCTCAGCAGGTACTGTGATTTCAACCGGTTGTAATTGGATTGTCGAAGATTGATTAGTATCAAAAGGATTTATCTGGATTGTTGGCTGAGCAGCAGCCGCCGGTTCCGGTGCGGGTTTGAAAACCGCCTTTTGCCTGTAATCATCCATCGTATCAAGGCGGTGCTGTGCCGCCGCGTTAGCTACGGTTCCTTCGTAACCTGCGTTTGCGACTATGCCCTGATATATCTGCTGTGCTTCCTGAAAGTTACTCAACTCTTCTTCGCAAAGTCCCAAACCGAACTCGGCAGTGGCCTTCAATGATGCATTTGCCGAGGATTTCTGGACCGCTCCGGCGTAAGCGGCCTTTGCCTGGTTTATCTGGCTTGTTAAATCCTGTTCGCTTATGAGCCCAGGACGATAATGCAGTTCCGTACGCAAAGCTTCGCCCTGCTTGATAAGTGCCAAAGCCGCCATCCGGTTATTGCTTGTGTTTTGGGCGAAGTTCCCAAGACTGTTCGCCGGCTGAAGGAGCATAAACGAAAGGTCTTGTCCCTGCCCCTGCGCGTTCTGTACCTGCAGCTTGCTGGCCGTTAGCTGGTCAAGAAGGTTACTAAATTCGAGATGCCCACGCACCTGTACTACATTTTTATTGTAGGTTCTCCAGGTTAAAAACGTTGCCCCTACGACAACCACCGCTACAACAACCAAAATAGTCGTCAGATTTTCCTTCGTCCATTGCGGTAGGTTACCCAGCCATTCGGCCAGTTCATTAGTTTTTAGTTCGTGCCGGTGCTCAGATTTCATTTCATTCCTCGTTTTTTATTCTAAATACATTGTTTGACAATTATGAACTTCCGGAATTATATCAAAATCTCTTTTACCTTGCAATAGGGCTGTTTATCGGTTAAATTTTTGCCGATAGTTAGTCGAAAGGATATAGATGTTCGAAATAAAGATAAAGAGCAAAAAGAGAATCTTTTTGTTTTTCACTTTTTACTTTTCACTGGTTTTTGCAGCCGTGGCACCACAAAGCACCGCCCAGGCCGGTCAAGGAAAGGCTTTGGAGGGCATCTGGGACCCGGCGAAGTATATCGGCCTTGACGAGATTAAGCCCGGAATGCAGGCTTACTGCCTGACAGAGTACGGAGTTGCCGGTATCGAAAAGTTCGCTCTGGAAGTTGTGGATGTCGTGCGCGACTTTGATCCTGGTCTGGATGTGGTGTTGGTCAACAGTACCGATGAGCGTTTTATCCACACAGGGCCTGTGGCCGGATGCAGCGGTTCACCGGTCTATATAAACGGCAGATTGGCCGGAGCGCTGGCTTACGCATGGACTTATGCCAAGGACCCGCTCTACGGCGTAACACCAATCGCAGAAATGCTCAAGGTAGGACTCGGAGGGCAAACCGTCGGCTCCAGCCAAAGTGCCGGGCAGGGATTGTCGGTATTCGATTTTTCCAAACCTATTGATTTAGCTGAGGTTAACAGGCAATTTAGAAACGAGCTGAAAAAAAGAAGCAGCAATCTAAGCGGCGCCAGCCCACTTCCGTGCCTTCTGGTTACATCCGGCCTCACAAGCGGAGTTCGTGAGCAACTGGATGAACTGTTCAAACCCCTTGGACTTATGGTTGCCGCGGGAGGCGGGGGTGGAAGTAATCCCGACGGCTCGGCTGAAAAAGCGCAATTAGTCCCAGGGTCCTGCCTTACCATACCGTTGGTAAGTGGAGATATAAATCTGGCCGTTTCCGGAACAGTAACCGAAGTCAGAGGTGACAAGGTTTATGGCTTCGGGCACAGCTATCTCGGTTACGGCCCCGTGGATTTGCCAATGGCTACGGGAAAAGTACATACAATAGTATCAAATATTTATCGTTCTTTTAAATTGA
Source organism: uncultured bacterium (assembly GCA_965369645.1). Taxonomy (GTDB): domain Bacteria; phylum Planctomycetota; class Phycisphaerae; order Sedimentisphaerales; family Anaerobacaceae; genus NIOZ-UU13. The sequence continues at coordinate 4,502 of CBDURK010000040.1, forward strand.
CCAGTGTGCTGGAAAACGTCGGCGCTTTGAAAATGGACGAGTCGATGGCCGTCTTTGGGCTAATTGGCGCAAAGGCAAAAACGATACCATTGACTATACGAATAGACCGCTACAATGACACAGAAAAACGCCTGTACAACTGCCAGGTTGCTAATAATCGGATGCTTACTCCAATGCTGCTCCAGTCCGCCGTAGCCGGGGCGGCTTTTCAACTCGGCGAATTTCCACCGGACCACATGGTTGAATATAAAGTTGCTATCGGCCTGGAGAATGACAAATCAATCAAATTCCAAAACGTCTCAACGGCCCGGGGAGTGAATGACTTGATAATCGAAAGTGCCGGCTCGGTTTCTATGCTAATGAATAATCCATACGAGGAAATCGACATACTATCAGTCGATTATGATATTCGCATAATCCCCAGAAGTATAATCTCACATATATGGTCCCTGACTTTGTCTGATTCTAAGTTCAGGGCGGGTGAAAACATCGATATCGAGGTTATTGTGGAATCTGTTCTGGTGGGAAAGAAAAAATACAAGTGCAGCCTGGAAATACCTGAAAATTTAGCGCCCGGCAAATATGACCTTACGGTATGCGGTGCAAGGGATTATGAGCGGTTTCTTGTGAAATCAGCACCTTATAAATTCATAGCGCAAAATGCGTCCGCATTGATTGAGGCACTTAATTATTCTTTAAGCGTTGATAGAGACGGGCTGTATTTTATTTTGTCTCTGCCGCCCGGAGGTATTGCCCTCGAACGGGCTGAGCTGCCCGACCTGCCCGCAACCAAGGTTCTGGTCCTGCAGAACGCGAAAAGGACGCTGCGAGTCCGGCCGTATCAGCATTGGATTGAGAAAAGCTTAAAAACCGGTACCGTGATTATCGACAAAAAAGTTTTGAAGATAACGGTAGAAAAATAGAATTAGAACTGACAATGTAAAAAAATGTCATCTTTGAATGTTGTTTTAATCTTCAACTTTGTTAATTTGAGGTGTTGTTATGAGAAGCAAATTCGGCGTTAGTTGCATATTAACTTTTACAGCTTTGCTCTTTATGATTTCTGGTTCGGCTTGTTGGGCGGTCAGCAGCAAGATTACTCGCCACAAAAGCAGTGCGGATTTATTGAAAGGCAAGGCCGAAAAGCTCGTGATTGGCTCGCGGGGAACCATCCAGCTCGGGCGAGCTGCCGAAACGCCGGTCGAGGAATTCGAAGACTTTGAAGATGTTTGGTCGATAAACAGCATTGTTGTCAGCGGCGGAACCGTCTATTTCGGCACAAGCCCCAACGGCGGAATTTATAAATACAGCCTTAACAAACTTTCAAAAATTTATCCATTGAATGAAGACAATGACCCTAATGAGAAAAATTCAGAAGACAAAGATAAATCCGACGATGAAGATAATTCCGACAGCGAAGATAAATCCAACGACGAAGATAAGTCCGATGGCAAAAAAGTCGAGACCGAAGAGCATCTGACGAACGAGCATATTTTTGCTTTGGCAACCGACGTATCCGGCAGACTTTTAGCCGGCATGAGCGGTAAAAATTGTAGACTGTGCAGGTTCGAAGGCGAAAAAATGGAAACTATTTATGAGCCTAATGACGCCAAATATATCTTCGCAATAGCTGTGGATGACAGCGGGAATATTTTCCTGGGGACCGGGCCCGAAGGCAAAATTTACAAACTCGATTCCCGAGGCAAAAAAGCTCAGCTTATTTACGATAGTCTCGACAAAAATATACTTTCACTCGCAATCGGAAAAGACGGCTATATCTACGCCGGAAGTGACAGCAGAGGGCTTGTCTATAAGATAGATCCGAGCAGCAAGGAAGCAACCGTTTTATACGACAGCGAACTGCCTGAGATTACAGCATTATTGTTTACAGAGGATTCAGGAGAAACCAGCCTTTATGCAGCGGCGACCTCAGCCAAGATTGTTCAGACCCAAACACAATTTGCAGCCCAGATGCCTTCCACCGGCCGACCTGATGCCGAGACTGCAAAAAGCAAAAGCACCGGCTCCAGCGAGGGCGGAAAAAAACTTAAAATCGCAAATACAAAAAAGCCGGGCGATGGTAAATCGGGAAAGGGTTCCCCGCCGGTCCGAAAAGGAACAAAACCCGGCCAAGCCAGTCACATATATAAAGTAACCAAAGACGGTTTCGTAAATGATATATTCAGCGAAAAAGTGGTCTTCTTCTGCCTGGCAAGGGAAAATGGAAAGCTGCTTGTCGGAAGCGGAAACAACGCACAGCTTTTCAGCATTGACCCTGACAAGGAGCAGGAAGCGGTTATTTATGAGGACGAGAAGGCAACACAGGTAACAGCAATAGCCGCCGCAGGCGATGATGTGTATCTCGGAACATCAAACCCCGCCAAGCTAATAAGGTTGGGAACAGGATTCGCTTCAGAGGGAACTTATACCTCCGATCTCATCGATGCCGGTCAGCCGGCAAAGTGGGGCAAGCTCCAGCTCGAAGCGGATATTCCACGTGGATGCACGGTGAAGCTGGCCTGCCGAAGCGGAAACGTCAAAGATGTAAACGACCCGACTTTTTCACAGTGGTCAGAGCTTCTCGAAGTTGACGAACCAACACAGCTTGACTGTCCTTTGGGACGATTCTGTCAATATAAACTCGTTTTGCAAAGTCTGGACGGCGATACAAGCCCCCTTATAAGAGAGATTGCCGTCGCCAGCACCGTGCCGAATCTGGCTCCGAAAGTTGAATCGGTAACTGTCGGACGAGTTACAGCGGCAGGTAAGACGGGAACTTTCAAAATCAGTTACGGAACCAAAGACGACAACAGCGACAAGATGATTTACACAATAGAGATGCGAAAGCTCGACAGAACAAACTGGATTGAATTGAAAGAAAAGCTCGACAAAGCCAATTTCGAGTGGGACGGAAAAACCGTCGAAGACGGTCGATATGAAATAAGAGTAACCGCAAGCGACGAAAGAAGCAACACCACTGCAACAAAATTGACCGGCAGCAGGATAAGCGACCCGGTCGTAGTCGATAACACCGGGCCTATCGTTAAGAACATAACCTCATCCGCTCTGAAAAACAACGGAGAGTACCGGATTTTCGAGATTAAGGTTCAGGACGAACTAAGCGCGATTGGCAAGCTCGAATATACTATCGACAGCAACGACGACTGGATAGGCACCGTGCCGAACGATTTGGTTTATGATACTTTGGATGAGAATTTCACTATCAAAATCGATACCGAAGAAGATTTGCCAAAAGGCGACCACATACTTTCAATCAAAGTCAGCGATGCCCTCGGCAATACGACATATAAGACCGTCGATGTTAAAATTGAATAGAGATTCGTGTTTTGTTCCTTGTTTGAGTCACTGACCACAGGACGCTGGTAGCATATTGTGCGATATATTGAATTTGAAAAAATCGCTGAGACGGTTGAATCGCTTTGTATATCAGCCGGCTATGAGCTTGGCGAAGATGTCTTAACCGCTCTTCAAGAAGCCTCGCGGAAAGAATCAGACCCGGGCGCTGTAAAGATACTGAATCAGCTCATCGAAAACGCCCGCATTGCAAGCCAGGAAAGAATTCCATTGTGCCAGGATACCGGACTTGCAGTCGTTTTTGTAGAGCAGGGTTCGCAAACAGCTCTTACTCCCGGCGCCGACCGCAAGGAGGCGACTTTGTTCGATGCAATCAACGCAGGTGTCGAGGCCGGCTTTCAAAAGGGCCTGCTGCGGAAAAGCGTTGTGGCCGAACCCTTAAATAAACGCAAAAATACGGGCTCAAATACACCCGCTGTAATTCATCAGCAATTTATACCGGGCGATAAGCTGAAGCTGACCGTTATGACCAAAGGCGGCGGGTGTGAGAATAAGAGCCAATTCAGAATGTTCAAACCGACCGCGGAAAAAGATGAAATAATCGACTGGATTGTCGATGTCGTCCGCTCCGCGGGCGCCGATGCATGTCCGCCGTTTGTGGTGGGAGTGGGAATCGGCGGAGATTTTGAACTGTGCTGCCTGCTGAGCAAAAAGGCCCTCTGCCGGAATCTGAACGACAGAAACAGCGATGAGTTTTATGCCGACTTTGAATCGGATTTGCTTTCACAAATAAACGCACTCGGCCTGGGTCCCCAGGGATTCGGCGGCGATACAACCGCCCTGGCCGTTATGGTCGAGACCGCTGCCTGCCATATTGCGTCACTTCCTGTGGCCGTGAATATCGAATGCCACAGCCACAGACATAAAACAGCAATAATATAGAAGTTTAAGGCACCGGAGTTGTCCGTCCCTCTAATGTTACCGGGTACTGAGCATTCGGATTGATAATAACTTTAAGAGTGTATGCAATCCCTGCTTCGAAGATTTTGCCGCACGTAAGCTCGACTGTCGTCTTTTGGAAAGGTTTGAGCGAACCAACCGCCCCGGCGGCAACCTCCACAACCCGAACATCTGTGCTATGCACGATTTTAATATCCGCAGGTTCTGACGAGACCTGACCAAAGTTCTGGACCTCAACGGCTATATTGAAACCATCCTCTTTGCTGTCAATGTTTGGCATACAGGCCGACAGAGCAGGCTCTAAATAGTTCAGCCACGGCAGGCGGGCATAACCATAAAGCAGTTTTCCACTACTGTTTTTCCCCAACAGCTTGGCCGCAAAATTGTCATCGGTGATACCATTGCCGGTTCCGTTGAAAGTGACAATCAAATCATCACCTGATCGTTCCGTTTTGATCACTTTGCTGCCCCTGCCGAAATTCACCTCCTCGGAAGCACCAAATCGTAACGAGTCCATATCAATGTCAGCGTGAGGATTAAAACCGCCCTCAGCCGCTATTTTAACTCGGATGGTCTTTGTCTCGGAAGTAATGCGTTCCTTCTCGAGTATGGTCAGGACTCGACCAACAGTCAGAGGAATACAAATATGTTTGGAACTGTGGTTGTCGCTGCCTTTATCCTGACGTTTCAACACGTCGATGACAGCAAAATGCGCCTGCACTGCCCGCCCGTGTTTATCCTGCAAAACCTTAATACGCTCGTACTTGAACCAGTCAACAACGGTTCCATCTTCATATTTGGCGATACCCGGCATGTAGGCTTCGCCGGGCTCGACCTTCCAGTTGATTCCATCCTTCGAACGCAAATAGTAGGCAATGCGCCCACGCCAATCATTGACAATCATGTGGTACTGTATGGGCGTACGCCAGACTACAGGGTCTTCGAAGTTGCCCGCAACTGGGGGATAAACTCGCTTGTCGGTAACCTGATTGTAGCTGGAGATTCCGCTTTCGCTGAACCATATACCGCCCCCGCGGCACACCATCAGATAAGAGCCATCCTCTCGTCTGGCAAAACTGAGATTGGAGAGGCCTTCTATAATGCGCCTGTCCCGTTTATTGAATTCGAACTTTTTCCTCTGCCAGAGGCCGTCCACACTGTCCGAGATATAATATCCTCCCATAACATAAATGACATATCTGCCATCCTTGAGTTGGAACACCTCTGGATTATGTCCCGGGCCAATAGTATCCTTTACTTTATACGGACCGCTCGATATATCGGCAACGGCATGAACCACGATAGAGTTATGCCACTCCATGTGCCCCCTTTGGGAATCTTCACGCCAGCGACAGACATAAAGATGGTACTTTCCATCAGTACCCAATACTGCGTTTCCCCCCCAGTACGACCACTCGTTGTCCTCAAGCCCATTATCGATATAGCGCGGCTTAACATTATCCGCTCCCCAGGTCTCACTTGTCAGCTCGCCCTGAATGTGCATGGCTAAGAATCGGTCCATAAACCGGCCGCCATATACCAGTTTGTCCCATCCATAAGGACGTTCCCTTGCAACAATCTGGGCATTCGCATCTAATGTAAACAGGCAGTTCGTCAGCAATATCCAAATCAAAACATATGATTTCATTCTAATTTCCTTTTAATACCCCTCCTCATTATGTGTATAGCGGATTCAACTCATAAGTCAGCGAACAGACAAAAAGAGTGTAAATTTGTTATATGCCATTTTGGAGTGTGCTTCAAGGGTTGCCCGGTACACCTGAGGACTGGCCTTTCTATACTGGGCCGTTCTTTGAACCATTATTTCTCGATGAGCTTCTAACGCATATAACATGCTTTAGCACTACCCATCGTTAGTAGCGACGTCCGCCACCGCCACGACCACCACGGTCAAAACCATCTCGTCTGTCTCTGTCGCCACGGCCACCATGGCCACCATGGCCAAAACCATCTTGTCGGTCTCTGTCACTGCGATAGCTTGTTTTCTTCTTACCCTCTTCAACGGCAATGGTGCTTCCCTTCAAATCTTTGCCATTCAGTTCGCTGATTGCAGCCTGGCCTTCTTCCGAAACTGGCATTTCCACAAATCCAAACCCATTTGATTCACCCGTAGCTCTGTCCATTAAGATCTTGACGGACATAACCTGGCCAAAAGCCTCAAAAGTCTGACGCAATTCGTCTTCTGTTGTCTCACGGGACAATTTTCCCACATAGATATTCATTTCGATTTCCTTCAATAAACTTTACGTTCTTTCCCATCCAAAGCACCCATCTACGCTGGCGAACTTTTCTTCCAATAAAATATCAGCTATAGCTGATAAATACAACCTAAATAAAAAATGGAGAGGGGGCGAAAAATTGGCCTTATGATGAATAAGGCTCTATTAGCTTGTACCCAAACGAACGATTAATTTTCAAGTTTCGTCTTTTTGTAAAATTTGAAAATTTGCTCATTCACAATTTCGTGGGATTGCAAAGGCTTTCTTCAAGATTTGCCGTGCGGCCGCATAAATAGCATTTGTATCTCGGCTCCTTAACTATATCCTTATAAGCCGCTTCATTGTTTACATGATAGCCGTAAGACACGAAATTACAAAGATGATTGGTGTGTTCATCACTTTTACATTCTTTATGCGACTTGCTGTGTATGAGTGCTATTGCTATTATACCCACAGCCACTCCTATCACAGCACCATTTCGGGCAAATATGTAAGGTGCTAATCTCCAGTAAGAGAGCTGGCTTAAATCATCTAAATAAACCGGCTCGAAATGTTCTACGTAAGAGTGACCGGCATACAAAGCTATTACCCAGCCAAGAGCATAACCGATGTGTGTTCCTAATGCGTATTCAACAACCACCTCTATGAACATTAACAGCTTATCTAATAATTGCTCTTTCGAGATATCAATCCGGAACAAATGTAATGAGTTGCCAGGATCGAATTGTTTATTAACACCCAATGGTTCAATATAGCTTTCCTTGATTCTGCTCCCAATAGCTCTGACGATTTAGGACTTCATTCTACAATCACCCACTTATCTATGGCTTCTGTTTTCTTTCTATCCTATTATACGAGCGGCATTAAGTGAGAGTTCAGAGAGATAAGAAGCGGATATAAAAAAAACGCCTTTTTAACGAGGATAATCGGTAACTTTAGGGCAACATCTGTTTTTCACAAATACCATTTTAAAAAAAGGACTCCTATGAAGAGCTCAAAGTCAAACACTAAAATCTCTGTTGTCGCAAAATTTTCTTTGAGGCATCCTCGTTACGACATATCAGCCAACGTGCACTACTTACAACTGCTCACCAAAAGTCTTTTTTTTTATTTTAGGTAGTTTTCAGTGTTTTGCTGCTTATGGCTTCAGCTATTTTGATCCCATCGACGGCCGTAGAGATTATTCCGCCAGCGTAGCCTGCACCTTCACCGGCGGGGTATAGCCCTTTAAAAGCGGGGCTCTGTAAAGTCTCATTCCTGACAATTCTTATTGGTGAAGAGCTTCTCGATTCTACTGCGGTCATAACCGCATCGTTTCTCGCGAAGCCTTTGAGTTTTTTGTCCATCTGTGGGATCGCCAGACGGAGGGTTTCAACAACAAATCCAGGCAGGCATTCTGCAAGGTCACATAGTGTGATTCCTGGAGTATATGACGGGCAAACCTCTCCCAGTGAATTTGAAGGCCGGCCAGAGAAGAAATCACCAACAAGCTGGACAGGCGCAAAGTAGTTATTGCCTCCAGTCTTAAAGGCTTTTCGCTCCCATCTCCGTTGGAACTCAATGCCGGCCAGGGGGCTTGTGCTCCCAAAATCCTGTGGGGTGACACCTACTAACAGGGCGCTATTTGCATTAAAATGATTCCGAGAATAACGGCTCATGCCGTTTGTTACTATGCCTCCGGATTCAGATGAAGAAGCAATCACCTCTCCACCGGGGCACATACAGAACGTGTATGCAGAGCGGCCATTCTCGCAGTGGTGGACCAGCTTATATTCAGCCGGGCCAAGAAGACGATGCAATGCAAATCTGCCGTACTGGGCCTTGTCTATCAAGCTTTGGGGATGCTCAATACGAACGCCTATTGAAAACGGCTTTGCTTCTATAGGTATGTCCAGTTGATGCAGCATCTCGAATGTGTCCCTTGCACTGTGTCCCAGGGCAAGCACTATGGTGTCTGTCTCGATAGTTTCAGAGTTGTTAACAATTGCGCCGGCAACTTTGCTGTCTTTTATTTTAATACCCGTCAGTTTTGTTTCAAAGCGAACCTGCCCACCTAACGAGATAATTGTATTGCGAAGCTTCTTTACAATCTTAACGAGATTGTCTGTGCCGATATGAGGCTTGGCCTGATAGAGTATTTCTTC
>CBDURK010000041.1:0-13137 GCA_965369645.1 uncultured bacterium
TCAACAAACGCCTTGAGCGGGGTGATAGCAAAAGCCTGCTCTATCGCCATATCATCATGCGGTTTGTGATTCTGTTTATCTTGGGTATGATAGCACAGGGACGTTTGCTTGAGTACGACCTGTCTCAATTGCGCATTTTCTCCAACACCCTGCAGGCGATTGCTGTGGGCTACTTAATCTCTGCTATAATCATACTCAACCTGAAACTCCTATGGCAGATAATAACGACAGGCGCTTTACTGTTGTTGTTCTGGGCATTGATGATGCTCGTCCCTGTCCCCGGGCATGGTGCCGGCGTATTGACGCCTGAAGGAAATCTGGCGATTTATTTCGACAGGCTTATTCTCGGTGTCTTCATCGATGGAACCGACCCGCCTTACACCTGGATTCTAAGCGGCATGACATTTGCCTGTACGGTCATGCTTGGCGTATTCGCGGGGCACCTGCTCCGTTCCGAAAAAACCAACAGTCAGAAAGTCCTCCTGCTTGCGGCAATGGGTGTTGGCTCACTGGCACTCGGCTGGTTATGGAATTTTCCTTTTCCAATCATCAAGCACTTATGGACCAGCTCATTCGTCTTTTATTCGGCAGGATGGTGTTTCCTGTTGTTGGCGCTCTTCTATCTGGTTATAGATGTTTGGGGTTTTAAGAAGTGGGCCTTCGGTTTTAAGGTAATAGGAACTAATGCGATTGCGGTGTATATGGTGACACGATTTTTTAATTTCCGTAACATAGGGGATATTTTCGTCGGCGGTCTTGAAAAATGGTGCGGTCCGTGGAACGGATTTATCCAGGCCGTGGCTGGTTTTGCGGTTGTTTGGCTGATATTGCTCTGGATGTATCGCAAAAAGACATTTATCAAAATCTAAAAGAACAAGAGCACAAAGTAAAACTATCATAGTTCAGAATTTGAAAGAGGGGAAGAATCTTGGATAATGACCGGCAGAATGTGGTTGGGCGCAGGTTGGCCTCGATAGATGCGCTGCGCGGTTTGATATGTTCTGGATTATTGGCGGTGGAACACTCATTGCGAATCTGGCAAAAGTATATAGTCACCCGATAACCGACACAATCCAGCGGCAATTACACCATGTCGAGTGGAAAGGTTTTCATTTTGAGGATTTAATATTTCCATTATTTCTTTTCATTGTTGGAGTGGTATTGCCGTTTTCGTTTACACGTCGTCTGGAGCGTGGGCACAGCCGCCCGGTACTCTACCTGCATATCCTCAAACGCTCGGCTATTATTATTTTGTTGGGCTTGATATTTAATGGTCTCCAGCGATTCGATTGGGCTCAAATGCGATGGCCGGGCGTGCTCCAGCGAATAGGGATTTGTTATTTCTTTGCTGCAATAATTGTTATGAATACGAAATGGCGAACGCAGGCGATTATTATTGCGGCTGTTTTGATTTTATACTGGATTGCGACAATGTTGATTCCCGTGCCGAACTTTGGAGCCGGCGACCTTACGATGGAAGGCTGCCTGTCCTCATATATCGACCAGCAGTTAATTCCGGGTCAGCTCTACTATGGATACGGCGATAACGAGGGAGTCATTTCGACATTACCTGCGATTTGCACAGTCCTTTTGGGTGCACTGGCGGGCCACTGGCTGCGCTCCGGACAGTTGGGCGACCGCAAAGCGGCCGGTCTGGCCATCGCCGGTATAGCCAGTTTACTCATTGGATTGCTCTGGGGACAGGTGTTTCCGATCATCAAAATCCTCTGGACAAGCTCTTACGTTATGGTTGCCGGCGGCCTGAGCTTAATGCTCCTGGCATTGTTTTACTGGGTAATTGACGTCAAGGGATACAGCAAATGGGCGTTTTTCTTTATCGTTATCGGTATGAATCCAATCACGATATACTTCCTGCAGAGATTTGTTGACTTTAATGGAATTGCCGAATTTTTCCTTGTAGGAGCCGTCGAGCACGCGGATCTGTTTAAACCATTGATTTTAGCATTCGGTATTGTGTTGATCAAATGGTTGTTTCTGTGGTTTCTATATCGCCACAGAATATTCTTCAAAGCCTGAGACAAAGACAGTCATTTTTAACATTCTTAAGCCTGAAAACGGGAATATTTTGACGAAAAAAAGCTTGTTCTTCGTATATTTATGGCATTTTTCCCTTGACCTCAGCGATGTAGTATTGATATAATCTATACAGCTTTTTCATTTTTTGCCCCTGCTTTTCTCTTCCTTCTCCCCTCCCTCCGCAAAAAAGCAGGGGTTTTATAGGACCTTGGCGCAAACCGAGAAATTATCTCTTTTTTTCTTAACACATTTTGCAAGCGGCGGGGGGCTCTGTCACTCCATACAAGGACGACTGATGCGATGTTTTAGAGGTTCACATAATTCTTAGATCAAGCCTAATCGTTCGGCCTCGGCATAGAGGCCGTATTGCTTCATTTTTTTGAATAAAGTTGTACGGTTTATCTCAAGTGCTTTGGCGGTTGCCTGCCTGTTCCACTGATTGGCCTCAAGGGCCTGCTGGATAAGATGTTTCTCCGGGCCGGCTAATGCCGCCTTGAGGCTCATCGGTTTGTATGTCTGTTGCTCCTGGGTTTGTTCTTGCCTGATTGAGTTTGGCAGGTCCTCGGGACCGATGAATTTATTTTTGCTTAGCAGGGCGGCCCTCTCAATGACATTTTCCAGCTCGCGAATATTGCCGGGCCATGAGTAACGCTCCAGGTATTCCATTGCCTCATCGGTAATACCGAGTTTATTTCTGCTGTGCTGTGTCGAATACACCCGCAAAAAATGTTCACATAACAGCCGGACATCTCCCACCCTTTCACACAGTGGCGGCAGGTCTATTGTTACGACATTTATACGGTAATATAAATCTTCTCGAAACCTGCCTTGTTTTACTTCCTCTTTAAGGTTGCGATTTGAAGCAAGTATAATACGTGTATCCACGGTATAGGTTTTGTTACTGCCGACCGCCTCGAACTGTCTGTCCTCCAAAACCCGCAGAAACTTGGCTTGCAGAGCCGCCGAGGCATTGGAAATTTCATCTAAGAAAATCGTACCTCGATCTGCCGCCAGGAACTTGCCTACTTTATTGTTTACAGCGCCGGTAAAAGAGCCTTTTGCATGACCGAACAGTTCGCTTTCGAGCAGAGTCTCCGGCAGTGCCCCGCAGCTCACCTCGATAAATGGTTTGTCGCGTCGGCTTGAGCTGTGATGTATTGCCCTTGCCAACATACTTTTTCCGGTTCCTGATGGACCGGCCATCAGGATCGTGGTCTTGGTATCGGCGACCGCCTCGACAAGGTCGAATATCTTCGCCATTTTGTAGTTATGGCTGATTATGTTCTCAAGGCGGTATTTCTGTTCGAGCTGAAGCCGGAGGTTCTCGTTTTCACTCAGAAGTGATTGCTGCTTAATGGCTTTTTCTACTGCCAGCCGTAACTCGTCATCGACGATTGGCTTGGTAAGGTACTCGTAGGCGCCTTGTTTGATGGCTTTCACCGCACTTTCTATTGTGCCGTAGCCGGTTATCACGATAACCACTGTTTGAGGATGGTTTTTCTTTATAATATCCAGTAATTCGAGACCGTCTCCGTCCGGCAAATTAACGTCTGTAATCACCAGGCTGTAGTACTCCTGCTCCAATTCAGCTAACGCGCCCTTTAATGTTTCAGCACCGCTGGTCCGAAATCCTTCGAGTCTCAGGAACTCACAAAGGGAATCCAAAATAATTCTATCGTCATCTATAACAAGAATATTCTTTTGTCTCATAGAGCTTTCCAATCCGTCTTAATAATTCTTTTTTGAATCATCTCCCACCGGCAGATAAACCGTGAAGCTGCTACCCCCATCTGAGTTGTTTTCAGCCGTTATTCGGCCATGATAGTTTTCAATTATGTCCCTGCATATTGCCAGTCCCAACCCGGTTCCTTTACCTTTATCTTTTGTCGTAAAGAATGGCTCGAATATAGCTTCCGTTTTTTCCGCAGGTAAGCCCGTTCCCGTATCGCGGAACTCGGCCGCAATCATATCTTTTGAAGCCAGACGCGTGGAGATTCTCAATTCCCCGCCGTCCTGCATTGCGTCCAGAGCGTTCTTGGTGAGATTACAGAACACCTGAAACAGATTACCGCTTCTGATTTGCGGCAGGCCGGAGGTGTAGTTACGCAGTATTAGAACATTCGAAGCCTCTGCTTTGGAACCCATCGTTTTAACTGCATCTTCGATAATAAGTTCTATTGAAGTATATTCCAGCGGCATATAAGTACTGCGAGAAAATTCCAGCAACTCGCTTACGATTTGCACCATTCTCATAAGGCCCTTCCGGCATTGCGTGAGATATTCTTTGGGTTTTTCGAGGTTTTCCTTCTCAACAATTCTCATTGTAAGATTAACGTATCGCAGAATCCCGTCAAGAGGGTTATTTAGTTCATGGGCTACCTTAGAGGCAAGTTTGCCGACGGCGGCCAGTCTTTCAATGTTGGCGGATTGTCTATGAACATTGACCTTTTCGGTCACGTCTTCGATTATAGCGATTGCTCCGGTTTTTTTTGACGTTGTAGTTTCTTTTAATGGTGTGCAGATAATTCGCAGCAGTTTTGTTTGGCCGTTAGATGTATAAGCTACGTCATCATATCTGCATGTTTTTCCTTTTGAAATCGCTGATTGTAATTGCTCTGTCCAATCCAGCCATATCTTGTCATCGGTACCTTTGGCTAAGGATTTATCTATGTAGTCACCTACTTCTATCAGCTTTTTTGCCAGAGGATTGGCCTCGATAATTTTCAAATCCGTATTAAAGGCAATCACTCCTATCGGTAATGACTGTATGATTGACCTGCTGTGTCCCTCGATTTCTGAGTGGCCATTTGAGGCATTTAGCTCCTCGCCGTTGTTAACTGGTTTTTTTGGTTGTAATTCTGAGCGTTCTGGCATATTTACGATAATAAAACCGGTCTCCACTATTGTCAAGGGAGTGCGTTGCAAAAAAACAACACGCACGTTCCTTTTTTCGGACTGAGGCGATGGCTTGTTTAGTAAGAAACATAACATTTTATAAAATAAGCAGCTAAAAGAATTTCTTCCGTGCAAATATTCGGCAATCAAGGGGTAATATTGCTTTCTGGCGTTGCTATTTCGCAACACTACAAAAGGCATTGTTTTTCAGTCTGTAGATATAACTTGTATAATTTTGTTTAACTTTATGTCGAGTAAGCATTTATAAAAGTTAAAATGGGGTATTGATTTGTCCTTTGCTTTGGAACGAATTTTGCACTACAATACTCCAGCGTGTTTTTTACAAGGATGAGGGTCGAGTAGTTTTATGCAAGGATGCATACGATGGACCAGGACGAAAGACGCAAATATAAACGATTGGGGATGAACTTTGACATATCATGCCGTGAAGTTGGTTCCACAACAGAGCGGGCACATGCAGGCTGCACTATCAATGTAGGTACAGGCGGTTTGTATTTTGAGACTAATGACGTGTCATTCAAGCCGGGCAGCCTGTTGGAAGTAGAATTGTCAATACCACCGAAGCAAGGTTTGCTTGAATTTGGCGGCAGAATTTCAGGCTTCGCCAGGGTCCTGAGGACTGATAACGTCTCTGCCGAAGGCATAGCTCTAAACTCTGGAAAGTTTGGTGTGGCTTTACAATTCTGCCGGTCTCTCAGGCTTTGCTTATAAGGGGGCCTCTAAAAATTACTCTTCCGGCCAGATGCCTTCGAATACTTCCACCGCCGGGCCAGTCATATAGACACTGTTATCTTCCTGACACCAATTCAGATTCAAGTCGCCCCCCGGTAAGTGTCCCGTGCATATCCGTTCTGTTCGACCGGTTAGTACGGATGCCACAAAAGCTGCACAGGCACCGGTTCCGCAAGCCATCGTAATTCCGCTGCCTCGCTCCCATGTACGCATTGTAAATTCTGTTGGCCTGTCAATCTGAACGAAATGAACGTTGATGCGGTTTGGGAAAAGAGCATGGTTTTCTATAGCAGGCCCGAGTCTTTCCAGCTCGATTAAATCCACGTCATCGCAGAAAAATACAGCGTGTGGATTACCCATTGATACACACGTCATCAGCAATTCCTGACTGAGGATTTCAATGGCCTGTTCGACAACTTTTTCGCCCGATAGATTTACAGGTATATCTTTTGGTGCCAGTATTGGCTGGCCCATATTGACACAGGCTTTTTGAATATTGTTTCTGTCGTCAACTTCTAATCCCACAGTTAAAATCCCATTGCCTGTCTCTATATTCAATGAAGCCCGGCAGTCGGAAAGCTGACCCGGTAAAGAAAACGGTCCGCCAATCTCGGCTAATTTATGTTCATAAGCGTATTTTGCCACGCAACGGATGCCATTTCCACACATCTCAGCCTCTGAGCCGTCTGCATTAAAGATGCGCATTCTTACCCCGGCCGTTTCTGACGGCGAAATAAGAATCAATCCATCGCCTCCAATTCCTCTGTGACGGTCACTGACTATTTTAGCTAATTGTACGGGATTCTCGATTTTTTCCTTGAAGCAATTTACATATATATAATCATTGCCAAGCCCGTGCATTTTTGTGAATTTCATTTTTTACATCTCCATGTTAAATCCACATTATTATACGCGTTCAAAGCTTTAAAATCAATATGAGTTTTATCTTTCATGAAAGATGCTCTTCGTTTATATCTGCTCTTAACTCAGAAAAGAGTAGAGGGGGGAATCTGCAATGATTTGGGTATGCAGCCAAATTTTATCACCGGCACAGCACAGGAAATGGTAATATTACCTTTTGTGGCGACAAGTAATATTACCCTACTGAAAATTCTTTTTTTCGGGTATTCATCTGTGCTTTTAGGCGTGCGATAATCGACGAGTGCATCTGTGAGACCCGGGACTCGGATAAATCCAGCGTCGCCCCGATTTCTTTCATTGTCATCTCTTCATAATAATACAAAACGATAATCAGACGTTCCGCCCGCGTCAATCCTTTGGTCAGTAGGCTCTTAAGGTCTCGCTTTTGGGCCTCGATGACAGGATTCTTGCTTCTTTCATCCTTGATTATATCTATTTCGCGAATATCTTTTTCGCCCTCACCATCACCGTATTTAGTATCTAAAGATACCAGGCTGACCGCATTGGCGTCCCGCTGGAGCCTGTTGAAATCCTCTGGTTCCATATCAAGTTCTGTGGCGATTTCCTTTTCGGTGGGTTTGCGGCCAAAGTGTATTTCGAGCGAATGTGTCGCTTTGGACAACTGATGAGCACGAGCACGCACTAATCGCGGCACCCAGTCCATACTGCGAAGCTCATCGAGAATCGAACCTCTTATACGAGGGGAGCAGTAGGTTTCGAACTTTACTCCTCGTTCAGGGTCAAAAGCGTCTATTGCATCCATCAATCCGAAAATACCGGCACTTACAAGGTCATCCAGTTCAACCTTGTCTGGTAATTTACTGTGCAGTCGATCAGCGCTGTATTTTACTATATTCCTGTAGTGTTCCATTAAAAGGTTACGAAAGTATTCGTCGTGGTTTTTGTGGAACTGTTCCCATATTTCTTCAATGGTGAGTTCTTGCTTGGTTTTCACAGGATTCCTCCTTGAAATATGCCCCGCTTTGCGGGATCCCTGATTTTATAATTTCAACAAATTTCACAGAACCGGGTGTTGGGTCCTATAAACAACGTCGTTTTTACTCTTTTCAGCATTTTCACCTCTGGACGGGTCAACAGAACACCGTCTCAATGTATTTATCGAGTTTTTGGCCCAAAACTTTAGAAAAACCAGTTAACAACTTTTTTAAAAAAGCCCTCATCACCAAACTCAGAAGATTCACTATTGCTCAATTTTGCCGCTAAGGTTGCCAGCGATGAGGTAATTTGTGATTTGGGATGAGCTAAAACAACCGGTTGTCGCAACCGAACTGAGCAGCTCAATCGTTCGTCTTTGAGCAATATGCCGGCGTTGTACACATGGACATCTAAAAATCGTCCTGCGACATTTGCTATCTTCTGATACGTCTTTTTGCCTTCTGCGATTGACTGGGCCATGTTCACGATAAGACTGATGTGGCCCGTGAACCTGTTTCCGACAAGTACCTTAATCATTGCATAGGCATCGGTCATCGCTGTAGCTTCCGGTGTTGTGACGACCAAAACATTGTTGGCGGAAAGGCAAAAACCAACGACCGACTTGGAAATTCCCGCTGCGGTATCGATTAGTATCACATCGTTTTCATTCTGGAGGTTAGACAACTCCTTCAGCAGTCGCCGCCGCTGAAATTCATTAAGCTCGGCCAGTTCTTCAAGCCCCGATGCCCCACAGATCATATCAATGCCTTCAGGCCCGGTATGAATGATTTCTTCGAGGCTTTTTCCGTCATTAATCACGTGCGAAATATTGTATCTGTTGTTGATATTCATGACGATATCCAGGTTGCCTAACGAAAAGTCCGCATCGACAAGAAGGACTTTTTTCCCTGAAGCAGCCAGACATATTCCAAGATTAGCCGTTATATTGGTTTTGCCCACTCCTCCTTTTCCGCTTGTTATGGCTAAAACGCTTGCGGGGCGTTTATGGCTTTCCATTATTTGTTGTAAGTAGAGTGTTTCTTTTGTCATTTGTTTTCTTGGTTGCAATGTTCTATAGGTACTCATCGATAATCGGTTGATATCGGTTCCTGTTTCTGTCTGAGCAATTCCGTTGCGACTCTTTGATTAAGTGAATTTTCCAGAAGCCTGTTTATCTGCTCTTCGAGATATTCGTCTCGATTTTTCTCAAGAAGTAATTTGCTCTGTTTATCGACTGTTGGTTCAACTTCAAAACTTCCGCTTGTGCCGAATTTGATACTTTCAGTGTCGCGCAGCAGAAGTCGCTGGTTTTGGATATGCTCATTGATTGCGTTGTTGAGCAAATCGGAAAACTCCTTAACCGCCAGTTTCTTAGGTACAAATCCGAGATTGTTCATGTTGGTAATATTGCGGATAATTATTTTTTGTCGAGTGTGTGTAAACTCGATTATCTTGACCAGTATTTCAGTAATATTATCCGTTACCAGCGACGTTAGATTCATATCTAATCCTTCCTGTTGCCTCTTATGTTCCGTGAGTTTGGCCGAAGAAAGTGACGGGGGATTGGAAAGATAACCTGTGAAAGGCAAAACTGAATTTCTCATCCTTGATCTTTCCATTTCTTCCTTGAAACCTTACAGCAAGGCAATAGTAGATGCTCTTTTGCGAAATTGTCTCTGCTATCGCATTTACTGCGAAAAAGTATTTGTCCTGTTTTTAATTATTTTCAACAGATTCCAGACCCAGGCCTCTTTCTTGGCCGGAGGTATGTTCTTTGACTAAGATCCGTCTTATTTCTATAAGAGTCTTTGTTTTCTTAAGCTGCATTATTTGTGATAATCTTTCGAATACGGATTCATCGTAGAGTCGATGTCCGCCCTCCGTCCATTTTGTTTCGCGAATAAGCCCCATTATCGTGTAGTTATGAATAGTTTGCCGGGAAAAGGGCGTGTAGTTGACTAACTCACCAATTCGATAGAGCTTCACAGGTATCTTAAAAGTGTCGTTCTTAACTTTTGTTTGCATTAAAATGCTTTCTCAAAGTGCAATTTATTTTCTCTTAATTGACAGACTAAGCCGAAACGCAAGGGGAGGGGGGAAAACTCGACTATAAATTTTATAATAGATATTTCGTTTCATAGTTAGTTTTAGCTCAATCGTTTCCTCAAAATTGTTAATGCCAATTCTAATTATTTACTGTCGTTTGTCTTAAGCTTGCCATCACAGCAAAAGGACATATTGAAAAACCCGAATTCGCGAACAAGGTGACACGGTCAGGCAATGCTGTTTGTTCTTCAACAGCTACGAAAGCAGCAATTCCGGCTAATATAATTGTTAATCCCTTCGGTAATTTCTTACTGCGATTGGTACAGCTCGTATCAAACCACAAGAAAAGTCACACCTAATGAAGATAAAACATATTTTACATTTTGTAAAATGTAAAACCCTTTTTATCGGATGTCAACTTTTTTTTGAGTTTTTTTTAAAAAATGCTAATTTTTTTCAGTTTTTCTCCGTGAAATACCGGAACAGAACTCTTTCGAACGCAAGCTTAAGATAGAAATCTTTTCTCTGTTCTAAAAATCTTGATTGTCCCTGCTATAGGTGCCTCTCCGGGGTAAGGATTCGAAAATTTGGGACTATTTCCGCATTTAGCCTGCGTTTTTTCCCAAATACCATTGCGAAAATATCCGATACAAAAGACTGTGGACACGAGGTATTGAATGACATTGCATGAAACGATTACGCTAAAGCGGGAGTATTTGCCAAACTATGCATGGGACCAATAAAAACTCCGGAAATACCCCTGAAAAAACTGATATCAGCATTTCGCTGATTGAGCAGGTAACTCCTCTGGCTCGGCAGATAAACTGTCTTGACATTAACCGGGTAGCAGACGTTTGCATTACAAGCATTCCGAAATTAGTGCGTGTAAGGTTTGCTTCGCTGTATATACTCGACGAAACGAATAATATTCTGCACCTGCATAAGCACAATCATCCGTTTCTGATTAACAAAATAGTCTCATTGAATAAAACCCCCACCCCCCTTATGGTTATGGCGGTCAAAAGTAAAGAGCTGATATTGGTTCCGGATATCGACACCCATCAAAAACCCATAATTAAAAAATCACAGCGTGCCTTTGCCGAGAATTACCAGACAAATAACTGTGCTGTCGTTCCTCTTATTTGTCAGGACAGGGTGGTTGGTGTGCTCAATCTGGCGGATAAGATGGATGGCAATGGTTTTGAGGCCGGAGATATTGCCTTGATAGAGCTGTTCGGCCAGTTAATCGGCGCCTCAATCGGCAACATAAAGCTGTTTGAGAGAACACAGCGACAAGCTATTACCGACGGCCTGACCAGTCTTGTGAATCACAAAACTTTTTATGAAGTGCTCGAAAAGGAACTCTGGCGCTCACGACGATATGGCGGTCAAATATCCCTCATTATGGTCGATGTTGACAATCTTAAGAATATAAATGATGTCTATGGCCACCGGGCTGGTGACAAGGCGA
Organism: uncultured bacterium; assembly: GCA_965369645.1. Lineage (GTDB taxonomy): Bacteria > Planctomycetota > Phycisphaerae > Sedimentisphaerales > Anaerobacaceae > NIOZ-UU13. Next base: position 11,060 of record CBDURK010000041.1, read on the forward strand.
TCAAGGAAATCAGCAAAAGAATAAAAAAATGCATCCGCCAAATCGACACTGCGGCACGATATGGCGGTGATGAATTTGCAGTCATTTTGATAAATACCTCGATCATCGATGCAAGCGTTGTTGCCAAGCGTATGCTTGACGCCGTTTCGAAGACTCCGGCATCCTGGAAGAATGAGGAGATAACACTGTCCATTAGTGTGGGCCTTTGTCAGTATGATGCTCAGGGCACACCCGAGGATATTACCAGCCGATCAGACCAGGCTCTCTATTTGGCCAAACAGGCCGGTAAAAATACGGTCAGAGTCTTCGAGCCTTCAAAAAACAGCCCGTAGCTTTTTCATAACTACCTTACAATTCTTACCTAAACCTCCTTCTTTACATAGCTGCATGGCCGCAGATCATTATATTTGGGATTATACCCTGATTTGCACAATCTTTGCGAAACAAAGCTTCACAATTCACATCAAAAGCATCGTTTTTTCCTTGACGGCATGATAGGTGATTTAGTATAAATATAATGGATAGTCTCTATTATGGCTTGTTTGGCCTCTGATCTGTAAAAGTAGTAGTTCTTCGATAGAGGAGGAGTAATTATGCACGGCAAGGAGCTTGAAGAAGTTTCATGCTTCGCAGATGGCATTTACGCATTTCAAATAACAACTTAATACCGGTTTTCTCAGGGAAGGAGGTAGTGTCGAGCCGGAAAAACTTATTTTGATTATAAAATAATATTGCAGTACGAAAGTTATTATCGGTCGTTTTACTTAAGCTTGTTTATTGAAAAATATTGGTGTTTTGGTGTGTGGCCAAAGCAAGGTTATTTTAACTCTTTTGAAGAAGGAGGATTATTATGTCTAAGAGATTGATTTCTTTTGTTTTAGCTCTGGGCCTGGTCCTGACCAGTATGGCCGGCGCTGCCGATCCGGATCTTGCAGGACACTGGAAATTTGATGATGGTTCCGGAACTGTCGCCGTTGACTCAAGTGGTAACGGCAATGATGGTGTCTTCGTTGGTGATCCGAAGTGGGTACCTGGGAGGCTTGGCGGTGCACTGGAATTTGACGGGGACGACTATCTAGACTGTGGGAACGACGACTCGCTCCAGATCCAGGAAGCGATTACGATAACATTCTGGTTTCAGGTCGAAGCATTCCAGAACACATGGGAAGCCTTTATGTCCAAAGGGGATAGTGCGTATCGAGTCAGTCGTGGCGGGGGTACTGGCGATGGCACCCACTTAGGCATCTCCGGCACCGGTGCCGGCGGTGGCAACGGCTGGTTTAATGGGCCAACCATAATCACCGGTGGTGACTGGCACCATTTTGCCGGAACCTTCGATGGCGCCGAGGGAAGGATTTATATTGACGGCGTATTGGATGCGACCAGCCCCGCCGCGGCGGGACCGATAAACATCGAAACCGACGGCTTGTGGATCGGCAATAATTCGCAAAATACAAACCGTCAACTACACGGTCTGCTCGACGATATGCGTATCTATACTCGGGCACTGAATGATGCAGAGATTCTTGGAGTCATGGCCGGTGGTGGAGCGGAGTATCCATTGGCCTCCTCTCCTACCCCGGAAGATGGATCTTACCACCTGGATACCTGGGTGAATCTTGCCTGGCGGGCGGGTGATTTTGCCGCTTCGCATGATGTATATTTGGGCGACAATTTTGACGATGTGGACGCCGGTGCTGAAAGCGCATTCCAGGGCAACCAGGCCGGAACATTTTTAGTTGCAGGTTTTCCCGGATTTGCATATCCGGATGGACTCATCCCGGGCACAACATACTACTGGCGAATCGATGAAGTCAATGATACAGAGCCAAACAGTCCCTGGAAGGGCGATATCTGGAGCTTTATGGTTCCCCCCAAGACAGCTTATTTGCCCGACCCCGTTGATAGTGCTCAATCTGTAAGTGTTGATGTAACCCTTGGCTGGACGCCTGGTTTCGGTGCGAAACTGCACACGGTTTACTTCGGTGAAACGTTTGATGAAGTGGACAGTGCTGCCGGTGGATCCCCTCAGGGAATGACAACCTATAATCCCGGTACACTTAAAATGGCCAAGACTT
>CBDURK010000042.1:0-13015 GCA_965369645.1 uncultured bacterium
TCGTGTGCCCTTGCAAATTTGGGTTTTCCAATCCACTGCAGATGCCGAGGCGGGCCAACGAGTTCGTCATTCGATACGGCATTGTTACTGGCGTCATAGAGGTAATGTGTCCATTCGTCGATTTGCTTTGGCCTTGGTTTGACTATCTTCTCCCACGTTTTACCTCTCTTGATATAGGCCAGGCCTTTCGGGCACAGCACCCGCATCACCTCATCCATGAAATCCTTGTCGAGGTCTTCGGCGAAAATGAGATTAACGAGGTTGTCGGTATAAGGCAGCCGTTTGCCGTTAAGCTTATCCACCGAAACCTTACCGTAGATACCAAGAGAGTTAATATATTTGCGGGCTTTTTCCACATTCTTTGCATTAGCATCCAGGCCATGGACAAGGTAGCTGCTGCCGGTACCAAGAGCAGCCGTCAGTTTTCCATCACCGCAGCCAATGTGCACGATAAGACCGCCTTGAATACCGGTTGCTTTCAAAATTTGCCGGGCTTGTCGCTGATGCTGAGGTGTTGCTGCAAGCAATGAGCATGAAATTGCCAACAGACAGACAATGATTAGGAAGAGTTGACTTTTCTTTTTCATGGGTACTTACCTGTTAATTCAGTTGACAATAATCAAACTCGTTCAGGAACGACGAAAGGTTTTCGGTAATTGCGAGAAAGGTATTGATTGGCTTGCTCGCTGAAATTGCCGACGAATCTTTCTGTTTTGGAATCCATATTCAACCAGGGCCCAAGAATTCGCGGCGTCTTTTGTACGTCCACGACATTGAGCAAGATGTGCTCTTGAAAACGCTCGAATGTATCCTGGAATTCTTTGTTTGATTTGGTCGATTGGATTACATCATCTCGTGATGCGGTTTGTCCGAGCCTGTAAGAAATATTTCCCATGTGACATAGGGCTGTGGAAAGATGACCGTCGAGGATGTCGGCATTTAGGTCGCTGGATTTTCGGCTGCGGACGGCCTTGATAAAGTTTGCGTGGTGACCGCTGCCGCCGGTTACCTTGAACTGCCTGATCTTTTTGCCGTTATAGTCATAAGCCCAGCCGCCGGAGAAGTAACCGTCTTCGCATTCGATTGCCATATACGCGCGGCTATTTCGGTAGGTCGAATCCATGGCCGAGTCACCCTTCTTGCGGGGCAGGTTGCGCATTTCGAAGATAATCGGGGCCGGTTTGTAATCCCAGATGGCAACCTGGGTATTCGGAGTTTCCCGGTCATCGTCCCAGAGGAATTTTCCACCGAAACTCATCACACGCGGCGCCAGCGAGTTATAGCCTAATATCCAGCGGCAGAGGTCCATAAAATGTATGCCGTTGTTGCCCAAATCACCGTTGCCGTAGAGCCATTGCCAGTGCCAGTCATAATGCAGGTTCTTTCGCATAAGCGGCTTCATAGTTGCCGGGCCTGTCCAGAGGTTATAGTCCACGGTTTCGGGGATTGGCTGCGGGCCATTGACTTTACCGATACTTCCGCGCGGACTAAAGTAATAACAGCGTGCCCTTAGAATTCTGCCGAGCTTGCCTTGCTTGATATAGTCACAGGCTTCTATAAGACCTTCATCGGAACGGCGCTGGGTGCCAACTTGAACTATTCGATTGTATTTTCTGGCCGCTTCGACCATTTTGCGGCCTTCCCAGATATTGTAGGAGGCCGGTTTTTCGACATAGACATCTTTGCCGGCCTGACAGGCCCAGACGGTGACAAGTGCATGCCAGTGATTGGGTGTGGCGGTGATAACGGCATCGATGTTTTTGTCATCGAGGAGTTTGCGAACATCAACATAAGAATCGACCTTTTCATTGCGTTGTTTAAATTTCTTTACTTCCCTGTCGATACATTTTCTGTCCGCATCGCAAAGTGCCACCACACGAACACCGTGAATGTTTGAAAAATATTTTATATGGTTGCTCCCCTGACTGTTAAAACCGACAACAGCGACGCGGATATCATTATTGGCGCCGAGCACGCAGGAATAAGGAGCAAGAGCTGCGGCAGTTCCTCCGACGAGAGCACTTTTCATAAATGTACGGCGTGTTATACCCTTCATAATTGTTCTCCAGATATTTGTTGTTAATCAATAACACCAGTAAACCACATTACGTTACGTTATCAGATTTGCCTCCAAAAAGCAACTTTTCTTCCTCTTTACAAGAGGTTCCGAAGCTACTAATGGAAGAGAGTATTTCCAAAAGCGTAAGTTCTGTTTTATGCTTTGTGACATAATTGTTTTTATGGCCTTACTGCTGTGCCGTCGCTTCTGCGTACGGGGCTCCAATAGCCTGGGTGTTCGGGCAGTGGGAATTTGGCGGCGAGCTTCTCATCGATATCTACGCCGAGGCCGGGGGCTTCGTTTACGTACATGTAGCCGTCTTTCATTGTGGGATAGCCGGGGAAGACTTCTTTTGTCTTCTGGCTGAAGCGGACGCTTTCCTGAATGCCGAAGTTCGGAATAGCAAGGTCGAGGTGCGCATTGGCGGCGTGCCCTACCGGAGAAACATCGCCGGGGCCGTGCCATGCAGAGCGCACGTTGAACCATTCACATAATGCGGCGAGTTTTCTGGCGACGGTGAGGCCGCCGATCTGCGAAATATGAACGCGTATGAAATCGATAAGTCTCTCTGATACGAGAGACACCCACTCATGGGGATTGTTGAACAGCTCACCCATTGCAATCGGCGTGCTGGTCTGCTGCCTGAGCAGTTTGAAATAGCCATTGTCTTCGGGGGCGAACGGGTCCTCGATAAAGAACGGGTGATATTGTTCCAGCTCTTTTACCAGGTTAATAGCCATGATGGGAGGTATTCGTTCGTGGATGTCGTGGAGTAATTTAACTTCCTCACCACAGGTACTCCTGATATGCTCGAACATCTTTATGGTTGCTCTTACATAAGCTCCCGAGTCCATATGTGAATCCGAGGGGAGGCCAAATTTCGCATCCTTGAAGTGCGGCTTCTCAGACAGATGGGGCGAGCCATAGCCACCGAGCTGTATTCGGATATGCCTGAAGTTTTCTTTCATAGCGCGGCGAACACTGCTTTCGAGCTGCTTGAGGTCCCGGCCGCTGCAATGGGTATAACAGTCAGCGGCGAATCGGCATTTGCCGCCAAGAAGTTGATAGACTGGCATATTCGCACGTTTTCCCTTTATGTCCCACAGGGCCTGGTCGAGCCCGCTAAGGGCATTGTTCAGGACTGGGCCGTTGCGCCAATAAGAACTCGTATAGGCGTTTTGCCACATATCTTCTATGTTGTCGGCGTCCCTGCCCTTTGCAAAAGGATTGAGGTATTTATCGACGGCGACAGCTACCGGTAATGGACGCTGATTGAAAGTTGCGCATCCCAAACCGTAAAGGCCCGGTTCAGAAGTTTCGACTTTGACAACGCAAAGGCGTATCCTCTGCGGGGCGGTGAGAATGGCCTTGACGTTGGTGATTTTCAGACGGGGCAGTCCTTTGGTTGCTTTTGTATATTCACTTGAGATAGCCTCCTCGGTTTTTGAGGCCATACCCAAAAGGCCTGTTGCTAATCCCAATCCAGCACTCTTGATTAGATTACGTCGATTCATTATTTCCTCCTTTTTCAATTATCTTTTTGCTGAGAAGGTTTGCGATGCCACCACGTGGCGAGGACCGAGCCGGAGACATTCATCCAGGGCCCGAAGATGGCCGGCGCCAATGCGGCAGGTGCACTTTTAAGCACATTCATCGCAAGGCCGGAGGCCATCCCGCCATTCTGCATCCCGACCTCAAATGCAACTGTTCGACACGAAGTCTCGTCGAGACGAGCGGCACGGGCACACCAGTAGCCCAGAATATAGCCGATGAAGTTATGAATAATGGCCGCACCAATCAAGTAGAATCCGACCGTCATTAAATCGTCCCTGGAGCGTGCAGTGATGATGGCGATGATGTAGCAAATACCGGCCATGGATACAATAGGCAATGCCTTGTCCATCCAGTTCTCAGGGCCTTTCAACCAGATACTAATCACAAGCTTGGCCAAAGCGACCACACCAATCAGCAGAAAGCCGACGATGAAGCCATCTTTCTGCAGCGAGGCGTCGCCATAAGTGAACACAGCGGCAGGAGCCCATAAAATCATACCAACAGCAGTAAGAACACTTGCGGTTCCGATGAGCGCTAATGAGCCCCCTTGATGGAATACCTTGCGGCGGCTGTATAGAATGCGATTTGCTATCAAGCCAGCCACAATCGGGACGATGACCATATTGATGATTTTGAACATCATATCTAAAAAATGAACCTCGATATACTGGCCGGCTAAGAATTTCATCAAAAAGGGTGTGAGAAGCGGTGAAACCAATGTCGAACAGGCGGTCATCGTGACGGACAAAGCTACATTACCACCGGCAAGATATGTCATTAGGTTGGAGGCGACACCGCCGGGGCAGGAGCCTATAAGAACGACACCGGCGGCTATCTCGGCCTTAAAGCCGAATATCTTAGCAAGAGCAAGGCCGGTGAGCGGCATGACTGTAAATTGCAGGACAAATCCGATAAATACGGGCCAGGGCATCTTGAATACCCTGCCGAAGTCTGCCAGGCATAAGGTCGTTCCCATTCCAAACATAATGATTTGAATCAAGGGGACAATCAGGATACCCAAATTGAATCCGGACCATGTCATGAAGGCCTTCGGGTAAATCATAGAAGCGGCCACGAACGCAAAGACCCAGACTGTAAAGGTGAAGCTTTTAAGAGTCGGATGGCTCATGAAATACAGAGCCAGTGACGCAAAAAAGGCAATGATAAACGGCCCGCTCTTAGTTCGATAGCCCGAAGCCAACAGAACAATAATAGTCAAAAGGCATAGCGGGAAGATAAATATGGTGGACTTACGGACAATCTTTGAGACTTTTTTCATTTCTCTTTTACTCCTTATTGTAATAGAGATAAGCTTGTCGTGAACATCATATAATCTATAAACAGCTCTTCTGCAACATTAAATTACTTACAACTCATACTGAGGAGTAACATGGAAATAATTTATGTTTTTACTCTTGACTTTTTTTCTCGGTTTGCGTTATAATATTTAGACTTTTGGCTCAGGAGCATATCTCAAAAGTCTTAAATAGTGTTTTCTGCTGTTGAGTAGGCGGCAGGAAGAGGTAATCATTTTTGGAGAATTTGTTAGCACTAACAAGAACGCGAAGGTTTCTACTAAAGCAAAGTTAGAGAGGCGAATATGGTGCAAAGACAGAAATTTACACGACGTGAACTCTTGAGGAGTTCGGCAGTATCTGCCGGAGCGCTGGTATTGGGCGGTGCGGCAGTACCTTTAGCGGAAGCGAGAGGCAGCGACACGATTCGAGTCGGAGTAGTAGGTTGTGGCGGCCGAGGTTCCGGCGCAGCGAATAACTGCGTTGAGTCCTCACCCGGTGTGAAAATTGTCGCACTAGCCGACGCATTCGAGGACCGCCTTAACGGTTTGAAGAAACAATTTAAAGTCCCCGATAGTCGCTGCTTCATCGGGCTCGATGGCTATAAGAAGCTAATGGCCCTGGACGACATTAACCTGGTAATTCTGGCGACCCCTCCGGGCTTTAGACCTAAGCAACTTGCCGAGGCAATCAGGCAGGGCAAGAACGTCTTTATGGAAAAACCTGTTGCTGTCTGTCCGGCAGGAATCAAAATGGTGATTGAGACATCGGCTAAGGCTAAGGCAAAAGGCCTGGCAATCGTTGCGGGTACGCAACGCCGCCACCAGGCGAAGTATGTTGAGACAATGAAGCGTATCCATGACGGCGCGATAGGCGATATTGTTTCGGCCCAATGCTACTGGAACATGGGCGAACTCTGGGTCAGTCAGCGCAAAGCCGATCAGGGCGATGTCGAGTGGCAAATACGCAACTGGCTTTACTTCACATGGCTTTCGGGCGACCACATATGTGAACAACACGTGCACAATATCGACGTGATTAACTGGGCCTTCGAGGCGCTTCCCGAGCAGGTACATGGTGTGGGCGGCAGACAATTCCGAACGGGCCCGGAGCACGGAAATATCTTCGACCATTTCGGCATTGAATTTTTCTATCCCGGCGACGTGCGGACCATCAGCACCTGCCGTCAGATTAAAGGGACGGAGAACCGGGTCAGTGAACGTGTGGTAGGCACGAAAGGCATCAGCAATTGTGCAGGGATCATCCAGGGCGAGAACTCCTGGCGTTATAGAGGCCCCAATCCCAATCCGTACGTAGTGGAGCATACCGATTTGATTAAAAGCATTCGCAGCGGTAATCCGCTCAACGAGGGCAAGCGCATCGCCGAGAGCACGCTTTGTGCAATAATGGGCAGAGAATCCGCCTATTCGCGTCAGCAGTTTAACACGTCCTGGTTTCTGAGCAGGTGTACACTTGATTTGTTACCGACTGATGGCCTTAAGCTCAGTGATTCCAAGCCTGTACCTCCGTTTGCGATTCCCGGTAAGTATCAGTTGCCCGGCTTTGTGCCAAGAAGAAGGAGACGCGGGTAATCGGCGAGCGAAAAGGTTGATGAGATTCTTATGTTTATTCAGCCAAACGGCTATAAGATAAAGAACAAAGGAGATTTTCAATATGACAGCGTCAGAGAAAGACAAAGGCATATCTAAGAAAAATGTTGCCGCCGGTGCCGGTGCAGTGGCCCTGGTCGGCTCGGTAGCGCGTGTGGCCCATGCACGAGGGTCTGGGAAAATCAAAGTTGGATTGCTTGGGTGCGGCGGACGCGGCAACGGTGCCCTTCGTCAGTGCCTGCAGGCAGATCCGGGCGTGGAAGTTATCGCCCTGGCCGACCTGTTCGAAAGTCAGGTAAGGAAAACTCGGGACAGAATTATGAGGGACAGTAAGTTCCAGGGTCGGGTGAAAATCGATGATGATCACATGTTCTGGGGTTTTGACTGCCATGAGAAGCTGGCCCGCTGCGAAGCTGACCTTCTGCTTATGGCGACAGCGCCGGCATTTCGCGGAAGGCAGATGATGGCTGCCGTCAATGCAGGCAAGCACATTTTTACCGAAAAGCCCGTAGCTACGGATGTAGCCGGCTGCCTTGAGGTTATGAAGGCTTCTAAAATCGCCGAACAAAAAGGCCTTGCAATCGTTTGCGGCACACAGAGAAGGCATGAATTCAGCCGAGTCGAACTCATGAAGCGCATTCATGACGGCCAGATGGGCGAACTGGTTGGAGGTCAGTGCTACTGGTATGGCGGAGGCATTTGGTACAGAGGTTATCGGGAAGGTATGAGTGAGATGGAGTGGCAATGCTACAACTGGTACCACTTCAACTGGCTTTCAGGCGACCAGATTTGCGAGCAGCACATCCATAATATCGATGTAATGAACTGGTGCTTTAACGGTCCGCCGAAGAAATTTATGGCCGTAGGCGGCCGAGCCTGGCGCAGCTATAACGAGAGTCAGATAGGTCCTGCTAAAGAGGTCTGTCGTAAGTACAACAATGGCAGCGAGGCGGATTGGGAGAAATACAACGGAGATATCTGGGACCATATATACGCCGAGTTCGAGTATGCAAACGGCGCACGCTGCCTGAGCTTTAGCGGCCATAGTCCTGGTACCGGGCGCGGCGATGAGAAAATCGTCGGTACTAAAGGGACCAGCAATTGCAACAACCGTATAACAGGCGAAAACTCGTGGAGGTTTGAGGGTGAGAGTGTCAATGGAATGGATCAGGAGCACATTGACCTTATCCAGAGCATCCGCAGCGGTAACCTGCTCAACGAAGGCCAGCGAATCGCAGAGAGCACTCTTACAGCTATCGGTGCTCGTATTGCCGCCTTTACCGGCCAGGCGTTCACCTGGGACCGGCTGCTGAATTCAAGCCAGGATATTGTTCCGAAGGAAGTCGGGCCGGGTCGCGGGGTCTTTTATCCCACTGCTACCGGCTGTGATGAGTTTGTGTAGGTTCCGGCTTGCTTGTTTTACATCTTTGATAGGTTGACGGATTGATCATTAGGGATTTTCTCTTTATATGTAGGCGATGCGCCAATTCTCAAAGAACCTTGAAAAGTGAGAATATCTCTGGATTGGCGATTGCGGCATATATGTCAATTATAATTATGCTTTGAAGCAGCTTAATTTTCTCAGGATGAAATAATGAAATCTCAAATCAATCGACGTCATTTTCTTCAACAAAGTAGTCTGGTCCTCGCCGGTACGTCGGTGGCGACTATGCTGGATGGGCTGTCATTCGCCGATTCAGAATCATCCAAAGGGCGTTATAGGAAAGCGCTCGGCTATATGATGATAAAAGAGGATTTGTCTGTAGAAGATAAATTGAAATTGGTGAAAGATGTAGGATTCGAGGGTATTGAAATCCCTACACAACTTCAAAACAAGGGAACACCAGAGCCGAAGGTCCTCGCACGTGCGAGCGAGAAAGTGGGAGTTTCCGTACACGGTGTAGTCAACTCAAGCCATCCAGACTTGAAAGGGGCTATAGACGAAGCTTTGCTGTACGGCGCTACCTCGGTGCTCCATGTAGTACGCCCGAAACCTGATGGTTCGTTTATGGAGAATTACAAACGAACACAAGAGGCAATTCGTAAGGCCATTTCATACGCCGAGAAGAAACGTATCTACCTTTTAATCGAGAATGTCTGGAGCACTTTTCTCATTGAGCCTCTGACAATGGCACGATATATCGACGAACTCGACAGCCCATACGTGAAGGCGTATTTCGATGTGGGTAATGTTGTCCGCTGGGGCTGGCCTCAACACTGGATCGAGGTGCTCGGTAAGCGGATCGTCAAGATACACATCAAGGAGTACAACTTAAAGGTTGCGATGAGTGAAGGTATGGGCAAGGGCTTTGCTTTTCCGATTGGGCAAGGCAGTATCGACTGGAAGAGGGTACGAGAGGAATTAACGAAAATCGGTTATCGGGGCTGGGCGACCGCTGAGGTGAGCGGCGGCAATCGCGAGCGATTAGCCGAGATATCTCAACAAATGGATCGGGTTCTTGCTCTTTGAGTGAAGGCATTGAGTAAACGATTATTTCGATTAAAGCTTCTGATAGCTACCGCATAAAAAATACTGCAAAATTGCATCTTTTTCTTCAAAACACATGCCTGTCAAATATTTTTGTTACCATCGGTCAAATTGATGCCTTTTATAAGTAGAAGAGAAATTTTTGACAGAGTTATTTGAGTTTATGGAGTATCGAAGAAAGGAGGCATCTGAAATGAAGGTTATACGATGTATAAACAAGTGGCTGCACAAATTCTGGGATCCGAACGTGAGTATGTCGGCTGGGATTGATTCGCATAAATGGAACAGCAAAATGGAGATTCTGGGATGTTTGTCGAACAGGTCTCATCAAATCGTCGGGCATAAGAGTACCAATTCATAATGCTACCAGAGCAGTGTTCCTGTATTTTCACCCAGACTATTATTTTTTACATTTGGTTTTATCGACAAGCCATTATCCAGGCTAAAAGATAAGGAGGTCATTCCAATTCAGGTAATTTGCGCCTTGTCAGAGAGAGTATGTTGCCACGTGTCTTTGCATAAGGCATCAAACGCAAGCGATAATGGTAAGGCTTGGCCGGCAAGGTATATTCCGGATGTGTTCGCGCACCCCAGCTATCATCACCACCGACGCCCATCTGCCTATAGTCGAGATTGACGGTTATAGTCTCAGCCTGTGGAGGTTCGTGAATGTGTTTGGCTTCTTCAAGATCCTGCATCGTAAAGGGCCAGGCACTGATGTCGATTGTAGGCATGCCGACAGCGACAAGGCCTACACTATTTGCATCGGTCAAAGCCATCCATCGGACGTCTGATCTGTTGCCGTTTTCCTGAGGTCTGACATAGCGATGGATTAGCTTATTGACATTTCCCGTATAGAGTCCGAGAGCGGCACCGGTTTTTCTATCCCAGTAGTTTTCATGGGGACCGCGGCCAAACCAGGTGAGCTTATTAAACTGGGCTGGTACTGCCATCTGCATGCCAAGCCGAGGCAGCTTAGGCAGGCTGTCACCATGTGGGGCGAAGTTTGAATCGATGATGATATCACCAGTGCCATAAACAGTATAGACATTTGTATAGGTGGAGTTTGTACCAACAGGGATATCTGCTTCGGTGGTTATGCGAACAACCTGGGGCTTGAGCTGTTCGGCTTTGACGGTATTAACTGTTCTGCCGGGTCCGGCATTGCGCCAAACACCGAGGCGTTCGGGCATATTATTTCCTTCGTCATTATCTATCGGCACACGCCAGAAGTTTGGAACCAGGCCTGTGGCGATGAGCTGTTTTTCATTGAAGACAAAGGATTCAAGTACACCGGATTTTGTCCCAAACATAATTTCGAAATCATCACCTGTAATAGTGATATTTTGTGCGGTTTCATTCAGTGTAAGGGACGGCATTGTGTTCGAGTCAATAACCGGCGCCGTCGGGACATCAAAGGGAATCTTAAACTGGTCCCAGGCAAGAATGTATCCGCGCCTGGCCCATGATGTATCTTTGGCGAGGGTAAAGAATATCTTAATCCAGTATTCGGTGTCGGGCTGAAAGTTTGGCTCTGTGAAGTTAAGTTGCAGTTCTCTTTTAGCGCCAGGGGCGAGGGAAAGCTTCGGTAATGTACCCCTTTGAATTATCCTGCCGTCGGCGGAGAGTTCACACTTGATATCTGTAAAATCAAGGTTGAAAAAATCGTATTCGTTGTAGATGTGAAACTTACCGGCCAGAATGTCGACCGGCAGGACGTGTATTCGCTGATAGACCTTTTTAACTTCGTAGAGGGAGGGATTCGGTTTTCGATTTGGTTGAACGAGGCCGTTGCAGCAGAAGTTTCCATCGTTTGGGTCATCTCCGTAGTCACCGCCATAGGCCCAAAATTCTTGTCCATTCGGGTCCGTTTTACGCAGGCCCTGGTCCACCCAGTCCCAGATAAAGCCGCCGATGAGACGTTTGTGAGTGCGGATGGCATCCCAGTATTCCTTAAGGTTGCCGACAGAATTGCCCATCGCGTGGGCGTACTCGCAGAGGACCATCGGTCGATCATCATTCGGATCGGTGGCCAGCCGAATAATTTCCGGAATTCTGGCATACATTCGGCTAATCATATCAACATAGGGGTAGTCAACAGGATTTCCCGCCGCTCCTTCATAATGTATCGGACGAGTCGGATCATACTCTTTTATCCATGCCGACATAGCGGCGTGATTCGGCCCACAGCCCGTTTCATTGCCGAGCGACCAAAAAATGACAGATGGATGATTCTTATCACGCTCGACCATACGTATGGCCCGCTCCACAAAGGCATTGTGCCAACCGGGGACATTTGAAAGGTAGCCCTTTAGGTCGTGTGATTCAAGATTTGCCTCATCGATAAGATAAATCCCGTACTCATCGCACAGGTCGTACCATGTTGGGTCGTCGGGGTAGTGTGAGGTACGCACTGCGTTGATATTATTTTGCTTTAGCAGCTTGATATCCTGTATCATTCTGTTGACAGGGACAGCGCGGCCGTGGTCCGGGTCGTGCTCGTGACGATTTACGCCGAACAACTTAATCGATTGGCCGTTGACTAATAATTGGCCTTCTTTTATCTCTACCTTACGAAAGCCAACCCGGCAGCTTTCAGCCTCGATGATCTTGCCTTCAGCATCATTGAGACTCAGGACCAGTGTGTAGAGGTTTGGAAACTCGTCAGACCATTTCTTCGGATTGCTGATCTTTTGTTCTAAAAGTGCGAATTTGACATTGTCTCTTTGCGGGTATCGCTCGTTGATAATGGATGAGACAGTTCTGGTTAGAGGCTCGGTCAGCACCGGTTCTTTATTTGGGTCATAAAGCTGAGCCTCAATGGTCCATCCCTCGATGTTCTGGTCGGAGTAATTGGTGATTCTGGGACGAATCTTTAAGGTGGCATCTGTGTAGCTGTCGTCGAGATCGGTTTGGACGAAGAAATCACGGATGTGTACCTGCGGTGTGGCGAATAGATAGACGTTTCGATATATGCCGCTGAGTCTCCACATATCCTGGTCTTCAAGGTAGCTGCCGTCTGACCAGCGATAGACTTCGACGGCAATTGTGTTTTCACCGGATTTGATATATTTTGTGATGTCGAATTCTGCGGGTGTCATGCTGCCCTCGCTGTAGCCGACCTTCATTCCGTTAATCCAAAGATAAAAAGCGCTTTTGACACCGTCAAAGTGCAGGAAAATCCGGCGGTTTTTCCAATCGTCGGGCTTTGTGAACTGCCTTCGATAGGAACCTACGGGATTGTAGTCGTGAGGGATATGGGGTGGATTCGGCGGGAAGGGGTGCCTGGAATTGAGATAGATGGGGATTCCATAGCCGTGCATTTGCCAGTTGGAAGGCACTGGAATTAACTTCCAGGCGCTAACGTCATAATCGAGCTTATAGAAATCATGGGGTCTGTCGGCAGGTTTATTGACCCAGTTGAACTTCCAATTCCCATTGAGCGATCTATAAAATCGCGAGTCTTTGCGGTTGGCCTTCAGGGCTGTTTCGATATCTGAATACGGGATGAGAGTGCAGTGTCCCGGCTCTTTGTTTATACCCACTACGTCGGGATTTTCCCAGTCCGGCTTCATTAGACTCGTATCATCCGTTTTTTGAAGTGGAGAGCATCCTATGAGAGATATTAAGGTTAGAGTAATGAGAAAAGACAGTGCTGAATATAAAAGACAGGTCCGGTTTAACATAGATAAACTCCTTTCATAATCGAAACAGTTCATTCTGTTAAAAATGAGAGTTTATCTTAAGGAGAACGTCTAAGCAAGATATTTTGTGATATTTCGAGTATAGAAAGGGAGTGTGTATAAAGCAGTGGAACAACCTTCAGACGGCAGCAGGATTTATTCTGGATTAGATTCCATGGATTTTCTTGCAAATATCTACGAACATAACTGACATTGCTAACCTTACCGTCTATAAACACATTATTTGTTGCTTCCGAGCTTGATCCACTTAAATTACTCTTGGGGTTGTATTCCCCGCCGCTTGCGGCGTAAAATGCCGCTATGAG
>CBDURK010000043.1:0-12929 GCA_965369645.1 uncultured bacterium
AGGAAATTCGAGTGTATCCATTCAAGCAATACTGCGAAGATCATCCCAGCCCAGAAGATTATAGGACTCCTGCTATCGTCCAAGTAGAAATCATAGGTCATATTCCTATGAGGGAAAAAGTATTTTTTGGTAGAAGTGGGGTAGGTGAACATTGAGCCGCCGTCTTAGAAAGTTATAAAATAATCTGTTACTTTTTTCTCGTGAGGTGCCTTATATAAATAGAGATCAAAATTTTCTCTGCATCGCCGAGAACTTATCAGGAAGGGTCTTAAGGATGAGAAAAATAGGAATCCAAAACAAAGCCCAAATCAAACAATTATTATATACCGGCAACGTTTTAGGCATCAAAGACGACCAATATCGGTCATTCGGCGGTTTTCAGCTTTGGTGGTACGATAAGCATCTTGATATTTGTGATTGCTGTGAATCTTATTGGTCCGACGTCAGAAAAAGAGTTCATCACTACAGTCTAAACAGGGCAACGAGGATATTATGGCATAACCGCCACTGTCTATTCCTTCGCAATAGACATCTGCCAGAGGACAAGAAGTTGACGACCATCGGGCATTTTGAAACCGTGGGGCAATGAAAAAGTACAAGAAAGGCACACCCCCAAAAACCTTTTGGGGGTGGGGGCCTGTAATCTATTAGTAATCCAATGCCCAATAAATTACCTAAACTCCTGATATTTGATTTAGGTTGGGCGCTTGTGGAAAGATAAATTATTTTATGTTTAAGCCGCGACTTCGCAGATATTCTTTCAATTCACCTATGTCGATCATATGGAAATGGAACACCGAAGCTGCAAGAAGAACAGTCGCTCCAGCTTCGGCCGCATCGTAGAAATGCTCCAGTTTGCCGGCTCCTCCTGAGGCTACGATTGTGGCTGAACAGGCATTGGCCATGGCTTTGATGACAGGAAGGTCAAAACCTGTTTTGGCGCCGTCTCCGGCTTTACTGGTCGGCAATATTACAGGAACTCCAAAACCGTCAACTTTTCTGGCCCATTCGACGGCATCGGCACCTGTAGCAGTTCGACCCCCGTCGATATAAACTTCATAGCCGGACGGTAATGATTCGTTCTGGTCCACATCTATGGCGACGGTTACTTTATCGGCGCCAAATTCACCAATCATCTCTGCGATAACTTCAGGTTTGCGAAAGGCGGCACTACTTGTGGATATCTTATCAGCGCCAGCCTCTATTACCGCCGCCGCAGAAGCAACATCACGAATACCTCCTCCAACCGTAAAAGGGATTGTTGTCACTTCAGCAACCCTGCTGACAACATCAAGCATAGTGGCCCGATTCTCGACAGTAGCCGTTATATCCAGAAGAGCAAGTTCGTCGGCTCCAGCCTGACAATAGGCCTTTGCGCATTCGACGGGATCGCCGGCATCATGAATATCCACAAAATGAACGCCTTTAACCACACGGCCATTCTGCATATCCAGACAAGGCATAATGCTAATTTGTTTATCCATTCTTAATTCTCCTTTTCGTTATTTTCGGTGATTGCTTGTCGCGGAGTCTGGCCCGCTTTTAGTTAACTGTGCATTATATCTTTATTGGATACTATTACAAGTACTTTGGATTCCCGACAATATCAGCTTGAACAAAAAACATATTAGCTTTATAATTTTAAGTTGATACTACCGTCTGAAATTGCAATACCGGTATTGAAATCACAGCCAAAACAGGAGGTCAATATGAATCAGTGTCACTCACCTGAAATAACACGCAGGAATTTTCTCAAAAGTACGGCCCTGGCCTCGGCAGGTATTAATCTTATTGCCAATACGAGCTTTGCCGCTTTAAAGAGAAATCAACAACCCAATATCCTGTATCTGATGACCGACCAGCACCGGGGCGATTGCCTGGGATGCGCCGGTAATAAAATCATTAAAACGCCTCATTTAGATTCCATCGCAGAGGAAGGAGTCCTTTTTCCAAATGCGTATAGCTCAACACCGAGCTGCACACCGGCCCGCAGTGCACTTTTAACGGGATTGTCACCATGGCATCACGGTATGATCGGCTACGGACGGATTGCAGACAAGTATCCATTCGAATTGCCCCAGGCCATTCGAGACGCAGGTTACTATGTATTCGGTATCGGCAAGATGCACTGGTATCCTCAAAGGAAACTTCGCGGATATAACGGCATACTGCTCGATGAGTCCGGCCGGACGGAAACGCCGGGATTTGTCAGTGATTATCGCCGCTGGTTCAAACAGCAGGCACCCGAGCGAAATCCTGATGCAACCGGCATCGGCTGGAACGACTACAGAGCCAAAACATACGCCCTGCCGGAACGGCTGCATCCTACGAAGTGGACGGCTGACAGAGCCGTTGATTTCATTGAAAAATATAATCGTTCAAAGCCATTTCTACTGAAAGTTTCTTTCGCCCGGCCGCACAGTCCGTATGACCCGCCGAAGCGATTTATGGATATGTATAGCGAAGATGAAATGCCAAAGCCTTACGTTGGTGACTGGGCCGATATGTACGCCGAGCACAAAGACCCGCCGAATACGAGTCTCTGGCATGGTGACTTAGGCATCCGGCAGGCAAAAAAGTCACGCCGAGGTTACTACGCTTCGATTACATTCATTGACGAGCAGATTGGTCGAATTCTCGAAACTCTGAAAAAACGTAATATGTATGACAATACTCTTGTCATACTTTTCTCCGACCATGGCGATATGCTCGGCGACCATCATCTGTGGCGGAAGACCTACGCCTACGAAGCTTCCGCCAGGATTCCTATGCTGCTGCGCTGGCCCAGGAGAATGGGGATGAACAATATACGAGGTAAAAAGCTGTCTCAACCGGTGGAGCTTAGGGACGTACTGCCTACATTTCTCGATGCGGCAGGTGCGCCTATTCCGAATCATCTTGACGGCAAGAGCATGCTCGATTTGGTACGTGGAAATACAAAAAGCTGGCGTCAGTTCATCGACCTGGAACATTCGATGTGTTACAACAAAGACCACTGGAACGCACTGACCAACGGCAGGTTCAAGTATATCTACTACGCTTACGACGGCAGAGAACAACTCTTCGATTTGAGAAAAGATCCGGGCGAGCTGAATGACCTGGCTGAAGAATCATCTCATAAAAGCATCTTACAAAAATGGCGGCAGCGTATGATAGAACATCTTTCCGAGCGAGGTGAACAGTTTGTTTCCGACGGCAAACTTACCATACGAAAGAAACGTTACCTGTATTCGCCACATTTTCCTAAAAAATGCTAAACATTTGATCATGTTTTTTACAGTCCGTTGCGTTACAAAAACACAGGAAAGAATTGCATTTATTCTGCTATTTGTTTAATATTATAGAATGTAAACTCGGCAGTATAGTCGAATCCAAGTTTACTCAGTCAATAAGCTCAGCCTTTTGAAGGAGGATATTTATGAGCACCAACAAACCAGTTAAGAATACAAAGCAGCGAAAGACAAAGATTTCCCGCCGTGATTTTATGAACGGCGCTTTAGCTGCAGCGGCGTTTACTATCGTTCCCCGCCATGTGCTTGGCGGCAAGGCCTATGCCGCACCAAGCGATAAACTCAATATCGCGTGTATCGGTATTGGGGGGCGAGGCGGAGCCAATCTGAACGGCGTCCGCGGAGAAAATATTGTTGCTCTGTGCGATGTAGATAAAAAACAGGGCCGCAAGGCATTCGAGAATTATCCCAGCGCCAAGCATTACACCGATTTTCGCAGGATGCTGGATGAGATGGATAATCAAATCGATGCAGTCGTGGTTTCTACGCCGGACCATACGCACGCAATAGCGTGTATGGACGCAATCAGGAGAGGAAAACATCTTTACTGCGAAAAACCATTGGCTCATTCTATCTATGAGATTCGCGAGCTTATGAAAGCCGCCCGCAAGCATAAAGTGATAACACAATTAGGCAACCAGGGACATTCCTCTGAACATATTCGTTTATTCTGTGAATGGATTTGGGATGGGGCAATAGGCAATGTCCACACCATCCATGCGGCATGCAGTGCGAACCACAGTAAAGCCAGCCAGTTGAGCAAGCGTAACGAAAAGCACGAGATTCCATCAGAACTGGATTGGGATTTGTGGCTCGGGCCGGCCAAGTATCGGCAATATAACCCGATGTATCTGCCGGGTAGCTGGCGAGGCTGGATGCCGTTTGGTTCCGGAACAATTGGCGACTGGGTGTGTCACGTTGTTGACCCTGTATTCTGGGCGCTGGATCTGGGAGCACCGAAAACTATCAAGGCCGAAGCCAAAGATTATGACCCGAAAAAGCATGCCGATACGTTTCCCGCAGGCTCGGTTATAACATTCAAGTTCCCGGCAAATGATAAACGAGGTCCGGTTAAACTCGTCTGGCATAGTGGCGTAGAAAAGCTGCCTCGTCCGAAGGAACTGGAAGAAGGACGAAAAGTACCCCCAACCGGAGCAATCGTAATAGGAGACAAGGGCAAGATTATGTACGGCTCACATGGCGCCGGCGGAGTAAGGCTAATACCTGAGACAAAGATGAAAGCATACCAGCGGCCTGAGCAGACAATTCCACGTACTAAGGGACATCATCAGAACTGGCTGGAAGCTGTTAAAAACAACAGGCCAGCAGGGTCGAATTTCGATTACGGTGGACCTTTGACTGAGTTAGCCCGGCTTGGAATTATCGCAACTCAGATGTTAGGACGTAAACTGAAATGGGACAGTGAGAATATGCGATTTACCAACAGCGATGAGGCGAATCAGTATATCAAACCGCCGTATCGACAAGGATGGGCATTGTGATGTGATTGTGCAGGTCCACGAATCATAGAAAAAGCAGAAACACAATGGATAAACGAAAAAGAGGATTTACCTTAATAGAATTACTCGTGGTAATCGCTGTCATAGCCCTTTTGATGGCGATATTGATGCCTGCCCTGCAAATGGCAAGAGAACAAGCAAAGAAAATTACCTGCTCGAATAACCTCAAGCAAATCGGTATTAGTTTGCATTTGTACGGCTCGGAGAATGACAACCGACTACCGCTCAACGAAAGCGGAAACTGGCTGTGGGACATTGCTTACAGCACTACCGACTATATTATCGCAACCGGCGGCGATAGAAAAACCTTTTATTGCCCCTCCGACCCATTGAAAACTCCGGACATGGCAATTCTTTGGCAGTTTTCCCAAAATCTTCCGTTAGGGACGTCAATAAATTCAGTAGCGGAACCGGAAACCAACCGAGGCGGCCAATTTAGGGTTACGGGTTATTTCTGGATGATGGATACCGTTAATGGGAGGTCATATCAGCCAGAGGGAACACCTACGAAAGATTGGGTGAAAACACTAACACATAAACAAGCTGCAATAACCGAACTGGTTACCGATGCTACGCTAAGCAGCACTTCCAACCCGGAGACAGCAACATTTACCCAAATCCAGGGTGGGTCATGGTCCAGGTGGCAAATTTACGACCGCACCAATCATCTAAGGCGTGGCTCCAAACCAGCCGGAGCTAATATTATCTTCCTTGACGGACATAACGAATGGCGGCATTTCAGCGATATGCAGGTACGCGTCAACCCGCCCTACCATTGGTGGTAAAAACGGATCATAATTACATAGCTTACGCTTATGATGATGCTATATAGGAGGAAGGCGTCAGACACGAAGGAAATGAGCCTCAGTGGTGTAGCTGAGCGGGTATGAATGCGAAAGTCCACATTGAATTAAGGAAAAGAGAAATGAGATGTCATCACCTGTATATTGTAGCTTGGCTAATCTTATCTCTGGCGGGCAGCAGAAATGCACCTGCTGGAATTGCGCATAAGCGTGTTCCCACCGGCGTCACTTTTCACAAAGACACACTATATCGATCTAACGGTAATGGCGATAATTGGTGCATAACGTGGGCGGCAGACGATACACAAGTCACATCGATGGATGACGGAAACTGGTTGACAGGCAAGAACGGTTATCATAATCACTTGTATCGAATTATTGGGAACCCAAAGAGCTTCTCAAGAGAAGACATCCCCAATTATCCTGCATTTATACGTAAAACCGGAAGCTGGTTCGGATATGGAATTGTCTCCGTGGATGGCGTCTTGTACTCTGTAGTTTCTAAGACGCCTGGCAATAGCTGGTCGGGTCCCTTCCTGGGTATCAAATTGCTGAAGTCCAAAGATAACGGCAATACATGGTACCGAGTGAATCGTCACGGAAATGAACGAAAAATCGGCCCACGGGATAAGGCCCGTAATGAAGTAAATCCCAATGAAATGTTTTTCCTTGAAGAATTCGGGATTCCTCATCAAAAGCAAAAAGCCTATCCTTTTTCTTTTGTTGACTTTGTTCAATGCGGAAAGGACAACTCGGCCGCGAAAGACGGCTACCTATACATCTACTCTCCCGAGGGAGCCCATGCTCATAAACTACTCATAGCCCGTGTCCCTAAAGACAAGCTCGGCATTCGAGGCGATTGGGAATACTTCGTGAGGTATAAGAACTCTCAACCGATCTGGACTTCGGATATCCGCAAGCGAGGATATGTGCAAATCTATCCTGAAAAGAACCGTGACGGCAACTACTTTGGATGGTATTCATGGCTTCCTTCAGTGGTATGGAACGAAGGCCTTGGACTTTATATCATGGTAAATGGTGGAACATACGCAGGCCATGGAATGACCTCTTCAGACAAGGATTATTACGACAGATGGATGCACACGCGCACCGGCAGTCTCGGATTCTGGTACTCGAAGAATCCTTACGGCCCGTGGCAACAGTTCTTCTACACGGACTACTGGACTGCAGATCACCCTGGCAATCGGACCTATCAGCCCAAGCTGTCGCCAAAGTGGATTAGTAAAGATGGAAAAGAAATGGTGTTGATTTGGTCGGATGCGATGAAAAATAAGGAGGGGCGTTCCCATACGGTCAATTACAAATGGAATCAGATGCGCATAACGATAGACACAAAATAGTTAGTGGCTCTGCTGAAGGTTGATGGAGTGATGATTTGGTTTTATAATCCCTATTAACTCTGATATAAACAACCGTCAGGAACATACTTTATGTAAAATTTATCCCTGACAACAAGTATTGTTGTAAAGTAACGATTCTTACAAAGCGTAGATTCAGGAGTACTTATTATGACAAGCCTAAAATCCTTTCACTTCAGTATTCTTATTTGTCTGTTTCTTATTGGTGTCTCAGCGAGCGCCGCAGACTGGCCCACCTACCGTTATGACAATGCGCGCACGGGCTGCACATCCGAATCGTTGACGGCCCCGCTGAAACTGCAATGGATTTATACGCCGACTCACCAGCCCCGCCCTGCCTGGCCCGCACCTGCTAATCGCCCAAGGGAAGGTTTCGAGCTTCGCCATCGAGTTATTTTTGATGATGCCTTTCAGGTGGCTGCGGTCGGACCGACGGTCTATTTCGGGTCTTCATCTGATAATAAAATCTATGCGATTGATGCCGTTACCGGCCAGGAACGCTGGTCCTTTTTCACGGGCGGGCCGGTGCGTCTGGCGCCTGTGGTATCTAAAGGCAAAGTTTTCATCGGCTCCGATGACGGTTTTGTTTATTGTCTCAAGGCCAACAACGGAAAATTAGTCTGGAAAGTACGCGGCGGACCAAACGACGAAAAGCTTCTGGGCAGCGGCACAATGATTTCCCGCTGGCCAATTCGCACCGGTGTGCTCGTCGATAAAGGCATAGTATATTTCGGTGCCGGTATATTTCCGCATGAAAACGTTTATCTCTGCGCCGTTCAGGCAGATGATGGAATCGTTATCTGGAAAAATGACAGTATTAGTGAACAGGATGCGTATCGAAAAGAGTTCACGCCTCAGGGATATCTGCTAGCCACAAACAGTCGGCTCTTTGTGCCATCCGGCAGGGCCTTGCCGGTCGGCTTTGATCGCGCGACCGGTCGAGAGGTTTTCAAGAGCAGCTACGGATGGAGGGGTGAGCAGGCCGGAGGTGCTATTGGGGGAACATACGCACTGCTCGCGGATGAACAAATTTACACAGGAACGCAGCAACACCTTTTAGCTCTTAACCAAAAAACAGGCCGAGTGGGTTTTGGCTGGTTCCCGGGGAGAAGGCTCGCAGTGACGGGTAATATGGCCTACCTGGCAACCGGACGCCAATTAATGGCTATGGACAGAACTAAGTACGCCCAGGCCAGCAGACGTCGTAATTCATTAGAGTACAAGATAAAGTCACTGCGAAGCAGTATCAGGAGTGCCAAAGGCGAGGAACGAAAAATACAGCAGCAACAATTACAAACTGTAGAAGAAGATTTAATCCGACACCGCAGTGAGAAAATCGGGCCGACTGTACTATGGCGTGTACCAAGTGAGTGTGATGCGGAATTGATAATTACCGACAACCTTGTGCTTGCCGGTGGTCAAGACCGGGTCAATGCCTTCAGTAGAGATAATGGCAATGTCACCTGGGAAGCAAAAGTCGATGGCAAAGCAAGGGGATTGGCCGTCGCCAACGGTCAACTCTACGTCAGCACGGATACGGGCAAAATCTATTGCTTTGCTGCAAAGCAATTGGCTAAATCGAACACTCCGATGCCCAGACCGCACATCAGGCAGGCAACGAATCCTTATCCTCGGGACGAACTGACGGCAATGTATAAAGCGGCCGCCGAAGCGATTGTTATGGAGACCGGCGTTACAAAAGGCTATTGCCTTGTGGTCGGCGCAGAGCATGGCCGTCTGGCCTGGGAATTAGCAAAGCGAACGGACCTGACCATTATCGGTGTCGAACCCGACCAGGAAAAAGCCGCTAAAGCAAGATTGGCACTGGATGCAGCGGGCCTGTACGGCCAGCGGGTAACCATCGATGAAGGAAAACTTTCGAAACTGCCATACTCGAATTACTTTGCCAACCTGATTGTCTCCGACAGTCTGCTGCTGACCGGCAAGGTGCCCGGTAATCCCGAGGAGCTTTTGCGACATCTAAAGCCGTGCGGCGGGGCTGTTTGTCTTGGCGTTCCGGCCAATACATCCGGAAAAGCGCGTGCCGTCTCATCCAGGCAGCTAAGCCAGTGGCTGGGGCGAATGGAATTAGGACAATGCCGAATCAGCCAAACCAACGGCCGGTGGGCAACTCTCAAACGCGGAGCACTGCCCGGTGCAGGCAAATGGACACATCAGTATGCCGAACCGGGTAACACGGCTTGTAGTGACGAGAGAATCGTAGCTGGTTCATTAGGTTTACTGTGGTTTGGCGAGCCCGGCCCTGCGCCAATGGTTAATCGCCACAACGCTGCCGCTGCGCCTCTGGCGGTCAATGGGCGGATGTTCGTGCAGGGTGAAAACGTGGTAATGGTCTATGATTCCTATAATGGTGTGTTGCGGTGGAAGCGTGATATACCAGGCGCAATGCGCACGCGATTGAAAAGAAGCGAGTGCGGCAACATAGCTGCAAGTGAAGATAGTTTCTACGTTGCTGTCGGCGATAAATGCCTGCGGCTTGATGCCGAAACAGGACAGACCCGCCAGAGCTACAAGATGCCTGCTTCAGAAAGCGGCTTAAACAGGTGGGGATATCTCGCATATGTTGACGGCGTCCTTTATGGCAGCACTATGAAACAAACAGGTGTCTCGGATTCTATTTTTGCTATTGATACACAAAGTGGTGAAATGCTATGGCAATACCAAGGCAAAAATATAATTAACCTGACCATCGCCGCTGGGGATGGATGGTTGTTTTTCATTGACAGCTCGCTGACACCACAGCAGCGACAGCAGTTACTGCAGCAGGATAAATCTCACCTGATGAATCTAAGCGGTGAAGAAGCCAAACAAGCAGAAGCAGCCCAAAAGAAGCTCGACGTGCGGCTTGCAGTTGCGCTGAATGCTCAGACTGGCGGCAAACTCTGGGAAAGGGCTGTCGATGTCACCGACTGCAGCAATATTGGAATTGGCGGCGGTGAACTAACGGCAATGTATAGTGACGGTGTTGTAATCCTGTGCGGGGCCAACGCAAACGGCCATTATTGGAGGCAGTTCCTTTCAGGCGAATTCTCTAACCGTCGGCTGGTGGCTCTCTCATCCCAAAGTGGTGAGGTGCTCTGGGCCAAAGACGCCAATTATCGCCATCGTCCGCTTATCATCGGAGGAATGGTTCTGGCTGAGCCATGGGCGTTTGACCTCAAGACCGGCCGGCAAAGAACACGCAATCACCCACTGACCGGCGAAGAGACAACGTGGCAGTTCCTTCGCCCGGGACACCACTGCGGCGCGATTTCCGCATGTCAACAAATGCTTTTGATGCGTTCGGGCTATACGAGCTATTATGACCTGCAAAACGACAGCGGTGTGCGTCATTTCGCCGGCCATCGACTCGGATGCTGGATTAACGCAATTCCCGCCGACGGCCTGGTCCTGGCACCTGAAGCCAGTGCCGGCTGCATTTGCCTTTTCCCCATCGTCTGTTCAATTGCACTTGAGCCGCGCCAGGACTACGACCGATGGAGCATTTACAGCAACGGCGGTGCCAATACGCCTGTTCAACACATGGCCATAAACCTCGGTGCGCCCGGCGACCGACGCGATACAAACGGCACGTTATGGTTCGGCTACCCGCGACCAGGACTCCCCGGGGATCGCGCAGCAATGGGCTTCTCGCTCAGAATGGGAATGAACTTTCTCAAAAAGCCGGAGTATCCCCGAGAAAACAGTAAAGCTGATGCTATGAACCGAACCGATACCCCATGGCTGTTCGCTTCTTGTGCACGTGGGCTTAAACGCTGCGTTGTGCCGCTTTTATCCGAATCAGATGAGCCTGCTGAATATACAGTCAGATTATATTTTACAGATTTCGATAACGAGCAGGCGGATAAACGCATTTTCGATATTAAGTTGCAGGGAAAAGTGGTTCTCGATAACTTCGACATAGCCAGGCAAGCAGGAGGACGTGGCAAAGCTCTTATACGAGAGTTCCAGGGCATTGCGGTCAAGGACAATCTGGTAATCGAACTTGTGCCACAAGATAAAAACCTCTCATCGAAAAACAGTTTGCCCGTTCTCTGTGGCATGGAAGTAGTCCGGGAAACAAAAACGAAGAACATTGCAGCAGCAGTTAATACTCGACAATAGGCCTTGTCGAACCGTAAATAACAAGGATAACAATGAATACAAAACCAACTTCACGCCGTCAGTTCTTGAGGACAATGGGGGTGGGAGGCGCGTTGCTGGCTTCCGGGCAGATACCGGTATTTGCCACCGGCAAAAAGAAAATACGACCAAATATTTTACTGATAACAGCCGATGATATGAACAGTGATTCACCGGGCTGTTTCGGCGGACAGACACCTGATATTACCCCCAATATCGACCGCTTAGCTTCCGAGGGGGTGCGTTTTACTCATTCTCATGTTACCATCGCGGTTTGCCAGCCATGCCGTTCTGTATTGATGACCGGGCGCTATCCCCACCGCAACGGTGCCGAGGGCTTCCAGCCAATTAATACCCGTGTAACAACGCTACAGGAAGAACTACATAAGAGCGGCTATCTCAACGGTATTCTCGGTAAGGTCAAACACCTGGCACCAATAGAAAAATTCAAATGGGATATGGCCAAAGATGTCGGAGAATTAGGGCACGGCCGTAACGCAAAACTTTATTATGAATTCGCCAAAGACTTTTTCCGACAGGCAGCAAACAACGACCAGCCGTTTTTTCTAATGGCGAATTCTCACGACCCGCACAGGCCTTTTCACGGAAGCCTTCAGGAACGAAATAAATTTAAACAAATGCTCAAAGATATTTCGGCACCCTCGCGTGTATATCGAAGTGAGGAGGTTCAGGTTCCCGGCTTTCTGCCTGATATCCCCAACGTACGCAGGGAAATAGCGCAATACTACAGCTCGGTCCGCCGCTGCGATGATACGGTCGGCGAAGTGCTGCGTGCCCTGCATGAATCGGGGCAGGAAGATAATACTTTGACAATGTTTCTGTCGGACCATGGTATGCCCCTGCCGTTTGCCAAGACTAACTGCTATCTGCACAGCACTCGCACACCCTGGATCGCCCGCTGGCCCGGTAAAATCAAACCAGGTACAGTGGACAATCGGCACTTTATCTCCGGAATAGATTTTATGCCCACCGTACTCGATGCGGCCGGTTTAGATCAAACCAAAGGTATGGACGGCTTTTCATTTCTTCCGGCCCTGTTGGGCAAGCGACAGGCTAATCGCGACAAGGTCTTCACACAACATCACCAGACTTCCGGACGAAACCGCTATCCGATGCGCTGCATACAGAACCAAAGATTCGGGTACATCTTCAATCCGTGGTCCGACAACGAACGGGTATTTAAGAATGAATCACAATCGGGCCTAACATTCAAAGCCATGCAGGCCGCCGCTAAAACCAACCCGAAGATTGCCGCCCGCGTCAAACTCTTCCGATATCGGGCCGTCGAGGAGTTTTATGATTTTGCAAATGATCCTGATGCACTTCATAACCTAAGTAAAAACCCCAAATATAAAAAAGAACTCGACAAAATGCGGGAGGAATTGTTAAACTGGATGGAACGAACCAATGATTCGGCATTTTTAGCGTTGGAGAACCACAACTCACAAGAGGCTTTAAAAACTTTTATGGCGGAACAGGATGCCAAAAGCGGTAAGAAAAATAAGAAAAGGAACAAAACTAAAAAAAGAACATCTCAAAACAAACTTCTTACAAAATAAAGGAGTCAGAAAAATGAACAAGAAAAATTTAACCAGACGAGAGTTTCTGGCTGTTGCGTCAACAGGCACTATCATAGCAGCCACATCGGGCGGAATCGGTGCATACGCAAACGCAAGCAAAACAGCAGGTAAGGCCGCTATTCTCGGCGGCAAAGCGGTCAGAACTAAACCTTTTCCCGGTTGGCCGGTTTGGGACAGAGGCGCAGAAAAACAT
>CBDURK010000044.1:0-12900 GCA_965369645.1 uncultured bacterium
AGCGTGTTATCGCCGTTAATACTAACCGAACCGTTCTTGCCTTGAGTAACAGATGCCACCTTAAGCGGGTTATTTTCCACGTCGCTGTCATTCGTGAGCACATCAATCGACGATACTTTTTTATCCTCCAGTGTTGTCACAGTGTCATCCCTGGCAGTCGGCCTGTCATTAACCGCCTTGACTGTTATTAACACCGTTGCAACGGCGCTTTCTGCCGTCTTGTCGCTAACTTTGTAGGTAAAGCTGTCAGTACCGCTGAAGTTCTCCTTTGGCGTATAACTGAGCTTTGGTGATTTCCCTGCCATTCCTTTCAAGCTGCCTCGAGCCGGCCCTTTTACCAAAATATAGGTCAGTAAATCTCCATCGGGGTCATTTCCCATTAATCTAATCGAAACAGGTTTGTCTTCGTGTGTCATTACACTGCTGTTATTGGCTGTTGGTACATCATTGACGGAGTTAACAGCAATTGAAACAGTTGCAGTTTTGCTGTCCGCCCTCTTATCGTTGGTCTTGAAGGTAAAGCTGTCTGAACCATTGAAATTCGCATTTGGTGAGTATATCAGCCTTGGAGCTCTCCCTTTTAAGCTCCCATGGGATGGACCGTTAACTACACGATAAGTTATTACATCCCCGTCGTCATCGCCGCCCGCCAAGGTAATCGATACGGAATCATCTTCCTGCGTCGTTGCGCTGTCACTATATGCCATCGGGGGGTCATTGGCCGCCGTAATCATAATTGACACGGTCGCAGCTGCGCTGTTGAGTTTCTTGTCGTTTGTCTTGAAGGTAAAGCTGTCGGACCCGCTGAAATTTGCCTTTGGTGTATATATCAACGTGGGCGCTGTCCCGCTTAAAGTTCCATTGGACGGGCCTTTTACAACACTGTAGCTCAACGAATCTCCATCTTTATCTTTACCTGTTAACTTAATCGGAACCTCTTTGTCTTCCTGTGTTGTTACGTTAATGTCGTTGGCCTTCGGCGTATCATTGACCGCCTTGATCCTAACATTCACAGTAGCTTTATCAGTTCCGCCTTTGCCATCACAAATGGTATAGGTGAAAGAATCATTGCCGTTAAAGTTCGCCTTGGGGGTATAGCTAAGTGTGTTATCTGTGTTAATTGCAACCGAACCGTTTTTGCCCTGAGTAAAAGCAGTCACGCTGAGCGAGTCGCCATCCTTGTCGGTATCGTTCGTCAGAACATCAATTACCGATATCGGCGAGTCTTCCCTGGTGCTTACTTTGTCATCCTGAGCGTTCGGCTTATCATTGGCCGCCATTACTGTGATTGAAATAGTCGCGGCACCGCTGTCCGCTCTTTTATCGTTAACCTTGAAAGTAAAGCTGTCTGTCCCGTTGAAATCTGCATTCGGAGTATATCTGACATTGGGCACTGTACCGCTCAGTTTCCCATGGGACGGATTTGTAACAATAGCATAAGTCAGCTCATCTTCGTTGGCATCATAGCCTACCAGAGTAATCGATACCGAAGAGTCCTCATCTGTCGCCACATTGTCGTCCCTGGCTACCGGCGGGCTTTCCCTGAACATCGTACCGGCATAACTGGCTGTCGGAGCGTCGTTGACCGGGAGTAACTTGATTGATACGGTTGCCTCTGCGCTGTCAACTGTTCCGTCATTGACCTTGAAAGTAAAGCTGTCCGAACCGTTGAAATTCTCACTTGGTGTATAAGACAGATTTGGCCCCGTCCCGCTCAAATCACCGTCAGTCGGCCCCTTTACAACACTGTAAATCAACATATCCCCATCAAGGTCACAACCAGATAAGGTAATCGATACCAGCGTATCCTCCTGCGTGGTTACACAGATATCACCAACTGTCGGCGGGTCGTTGACCGCTGTTACAACTATTATTACTGTTGTGGGAACACTGTCCACAGTACCATCGTTAATAACGAAGGTAAAGCTGTCCGTCCCGTTAAAATTCGGCTGGGGTGTATATGTCAGCTTCGGAGCCGTCCCGCTCAAACGCCCATGGGACGGACCTGTTACAACATTATAAGTCAGCGCATCACCATCCGGGTCGTTACCAATTAAAGTAATAGACACCGGCGTATCCTCTTCCGTCATCACGCCTTCACCTTCAGCCGGACCGGCACTAATAGCCGAGATACTGAGCAATACAACCAGACAGAGTACACCTCTTACAACCTTTGTCACCAACATAATTAATCCTCCGAATGAAGTTTAATGTTTCGAATAGACATTCCCTTAAATAAACATGCCTTATGAAACAGAAAACAAATAAATCTTGTTCAGCTCAATGCTCCTCCGTAAAACGTTGAACACTTCCTAAAACGTCCAGGTGCTTATATTACAATTCCTTACTGGCTCATTATTGCTGTGACTTCTCCTCCCATCGGTATTTCACAGAAGCCCAAAATTATGAACCGGAAAAAGCTATACAAGTTTACATTTGCATTTTCTGATATGCAAGTTTTTTTTTCGATAAACTTGCAATATTAATTACCCATTTTAACTTTACGAAATCCCGTATTTTTGTTATGCCCTGTAATAAATAGACTTACCGCGTTTTTTTCGGACTTAAAATTCCTTGATTTTTTTACAGCCCACAAATACCCCATTTTAACACAAGATGTAATCAATTCGTATAAAATGCTGTTATACAAATACTTATACTGATAACGCTGCAATTAGAAGAAATAGGCCTGCCGCACTCCATTATGCAAGTACTTTTTTGGATTTTCGCTTTTGTGTGGAAGGATAATGTGAATCGATTAGTTTGAACTAACTACTAAACTCATTAAAATCGTCCGTTACTTCGTTTCTATAATAATCCCGTAAAATGGCCTTTTTGCACTTCGAATTTGTTCAGAGTGGTTCGTTATCGAGTTAAAAAGCCTCGCTTCATTGATGTCTGCTGGTATATGAATGTTTTTCATGCGAGGCAAAACAGTGTTTGCCCCAGGACTCATAATTCAAGAGCGACCAGATTCTCAAAGATAGCAATCTTGACTAAGTCAGCTATAGTATGAGCACCGAGTTTTTTCATGATTCTCCGGCGGATCGCCTCGACATTCCTGGTACTTATGACAAGCTCAAAAGCAATCTGTTCGGTAGATTTGCCTTCGGTAATGAACTGCAGTGCCCTACATTCCCTGCTTGTCAGGAACGATAACGGTGAATCAGCATCAGTTGCCAGACCTTTAACATAATCCTCAATGACAATGCTTGTTATTTTGGAGCTGAGGTAACTCTCGCCGGCGGTTACTGCCCGTATTGCCTTAACAAGCTCGTCGAGCAGACCTTCCTTTAAGACATAGCCGGTAGCACCGGCCTCAAGCATGCGGACGACAAATCGCCTGTCGGAATGTATTGAGAGTGCAATTACCTTGATTTGAGGAAACTCATTTATAATCTTATGTGTAGCCTCGACCCCATTGAGATTTGGCATAGTTATATCCATAACAACTACATCGGGCAACAGTTCCCGCGCACGCTCAACCGCTATTCGTCCATCTTCAGCCTCACAGACTACTTCTATATCAGGCTGTTTCTCAAGCAGCAAACGCAAACCCTCGCGTACAATTGCATGGTCTTCCGCCAACAGAACTCGTATCCGTCTCAATTCCTGCATATTAATCTCAATCTTTTTGTTCAAACAATACCAGCGAACCAATACTCAGATTCTTACAAGGAAGTACACTTCGGCGCATGCTCACTCAAGAAGGTCAATGGCCTGTGCTTCACCCCAAACTACTAAGATCAGCCATGAGCATCCATTCTCAAAGACGTATATGTCAAAGCAGCAGGCCAGTGACCGAAACAACTTACTCAACACTTTATATTTTCGATAACTTAGCCGGTGACGTAAAGAAGTGTAATCCTCTATTTAAGGTAGGATATTCCGCGAGCGTATAATAAAAACCTGTATGTTTATGATGTGTGAGTTCGGGCAACTCCCTGCAAATGCGACTTTTTGCCGTATAGTTTCGAAATGAAAGGACTAAAAACAAGCTCAACCGAACATGTACCGCGTTCAGACAATATCAATTAGAATTCCAGCGAAGTCAGTCCCTCTCGAACGGCATATTTTGTTAGCTCAGCTACGCCGGACATGTTGAGCTTGCTCATGATCTGGCGGCGATTTGCATCTGCAGTTTTGGGGCTTATGTGTAGTATGCGCGCTATTTCTTTGATTGTCTTGCCTTCTGCTATAAGCTGCAAGACCTGGCGTTCCCGGCTTGTGAGCTTAGGTTTTGCACCAGACTCGATTTTTTTGGTCTTTCGCACATAATCATCGATGACTACATTTGTTATTCGAGGGCTCAGATAATATCCGTCTTGCGTCACTTTTTCCAAAGCTCTAATCAGTTCATCAAAGAGATATGATTTGAGAACGTATGCCGATGCTCCTGCTTCAAGGGCCTCCATCACAATGTGTTTATCGGAGTGCATCGATAATGCTATTACCTTGATATCTTTGTTATCTTGAAGAATTAGGCGAGTTGCCTCCATACCATTCAGTGCAGGCATACTGATATCCATAACTACAACATCCGGGCTAAGTTCCTTTGCGAGTTCAACCGCTACACGTCCATCCTCTGCTTCGGCGATAACTTCCATATCGGATTGATGCTCAATCAAAGATTTTAATCCCTCTCTGACAATCCCATGGTCATCAGCGATTATTATTCTCATTCTCGCATCTCCTTCCAGGAAGCCGTAACACTGGACTCCAGAGGGACAGCCATTATGATACGAGTTCCCTGACCAAGTTTGGATTCGATATCAAAACTTCCACCTAAGTACTCCAGCCTCTCCTTCACATTGAACAGGCCAAATCCCTCTTTCTTCCTGTCCGGAGACCGAAGTTTCGATATCTCGAATCCGGTACCATCGTCTTCAACAATAACCTGTACTCTTTTGTCAGACTTGTCAATACAAACTTTAACTTTATTTGCATTTGCATGCTTGACCACATTCGTCAGCAGCTCTCGAACGGACTGAAACAGGACTATAGACATATCCTGGCCAAGCTTGAGCTTATGAATTTTAGATTTGAACTCAGTTTTAATACCGCTTTTTTGCATCATTCGTTCGGTTAGCAGCGATTCCACAGCAGCTACGAATCCAACTTCATACAGAACAGGATTACTGAGGTCGAACGCTAATGAGCGAGCATCTTGTATCCCTTTGTCGATTAATTCACAGGCGTGACCAAGCGATGCCGATACATCAGGCTCTGATACTATTGCCTGTATTGACTGGAGTTCCAATTTAGCCAAAGCCAGTTTCTGGCCTATGTCGTCATGCACCCCCGTCGCAATTCGCCGCCTCTCACTTTCTTCAGCCAGCAGTAGCTCAGAAGCAAGTGACTTTAACTGCATCTGGTACTCGAGAAGCTTATGCTGTGCCTTTTTGCGATCTGTGATGTCTCGGCCAATAGAGATAAAATATTTGGGATTGCCCTCGACATCTTTTATTAATGATACTTTGTACTCGGTTGGGATAAGTCTTCCGTCCTTGGTAATCAATGATATCTCTACTGTAGCCTGCCCCTCTTCGTATACTCTTGCGATGCTGGCAGCAGCTTTCTTCAAGTCATCTTTGCCATACCAGTCATCAGGAGCTTTCATTGAGGCTATTTCTTCATCACTGTAACCAGTTATCTCCGAAAAAGTCTTGTTCCAGCGAACAGGCTTTTTGGTTATTGGCTCAAAGACGAAGAATGTGTCTATCTGGGTATTGAGAGCAGTTTCTGTAAATTCTTTTTCACTTTTAAGGGCATCTTCGGCTTTCTTGCGCTCAGTTATATCTTCTCCAGAACTTAAAGTCCCTATAATATTATCCAGACTGTCTCTTAGAATCGTATTGTGCCAGGCTATTAATCTTTCCTCTCCATCCTTAGTCAAGACAGGATTCTCAAAATACTCAACCGGCTTAATTCCTTTAGTCATTAATTGATAAAATATTTCTTTTATCTTCTCTTTGTTTTGTTCAGGAAGAAAGGTATCAAACCAATTGTTACCAATAATTTCTGACTCTTTGTATCTTAATATCTCACATCCCTTTTTATTAACGAGTGTTACTTTTCCCTCCTTATCAATAAGAACAAACATTACTCCCGCAACATCAAGATACTTTTGGGCTTTATCTCTTTCCGTCCTTAAAGCCTCTTCCGCTTTCTTGCGCTCGGTGATATCAATATAGGCGGTTTGTATAGCCGGGCGACCCTGGTATTCGATTCTGCTCGCATAAATCTCCACCCAGCAGGTGCTGCCGTCTTTTCGTAGCCAACGACACTCATAACGAGGAGGCACAGGTTTTCCGGCGAGCCGGTCTCGATGCCGTGCCCAGACTAATTCGCGGTCACCAGGATGCACCATCGACTGTAACTGCTCCGGAGAGGCGCCTAACAAGTCCTCCTTGCTATAGTTTGTGGTTGAGTAGAAAGCCTTGTTAAGGAATACCATCCGCCCATCCTGGACGATTGCCAGTCCCTGAAGGGAGTTGTCAACTAAGCTATGATACGCTTCTTCCATGTGCTTGTGTTCGGTAATATCACGGGAAACAATGGCAAATCGACCTACTTCTCCTTTGGAATCAAGAATCGGGTAAACACTATTTTCGAACCAACGATCCTCACGCTGATCTTCAAAGCGAATCGGCTCTCGTTTGCTTGCGACTTCTAAGCCTTTCGTTTTTCTCTTCTCTGCCAACGCAGGGGGCAGGTAGTCATAAATGATTGTACCTATCATATCACTGCGAGTTCTTCCGAGGCTTCTCGCCATCCTGTCATTTAGGTCGATGACAAGTCCCTCTCGATCAACCAACAGACCCGAATCTGTGGTTGCATTCAAGAATGCTCGTGCTATCTCTTCACTTTGCTTCAATTCCTCCTGAGCCTTCTTGCGCTCGGTGATGTCCCTTTGTATCGATATACTGTGCAGCGGTTTTCCATTCTCACCCAGCACTTGAGCGGAGCTGAGTAATACAGTCCGCCTACCACCATTTCTGGTGATAATGGTCATCTCTTCGTTCCGTATTTCCCCGGTCCGCTTCCACTGTAACAATAACTGACGGACCCTCTCATATAACTCAGGAGCATAGAGACTCTCAATCGGTTTTCCGATAAGTTCCTCCTTTGCGTAACCCAGGACACCGAGCGCAGCACTGTTGGCCTCCAAAATTGTTCCTTGCGGCGAGATCATGTAGCAATATTCGGGTTCATTCTCAAAGAACGTCCTGAACTTTTTTTCCGACTCTGCCAGCGCTTGCTCCATTAACTTTTGATTGGTTATATCTCTTACGCTCCCTACTACACCTGTTATGCCACCATTTGCGTTTCTCAAAATGCTGTCATTCACTTCAAGGATAATAACATCTCCATCTTTCTTTTTGATTTCAACCTGGTGAGATTCAGGAGGTTTGCCGGTTT
This sequence comes from uncultured bacterium, assembly GCA_965369645.1. GTDB lineage: Bacteria > Planctomycetota > Phycisphaerae > Sedimentisphaerales > Anaerobacaceae > NIOZ-UU13. The sequence continues at coordinate 7,423 of CBDURK010000044.1, forward strand.
CTCTGGCTTCTTCAAATATGTTCAGGGCTTGTTTGTTGATTGGATTATCAGTTGCATAAGATGTCCATTGTTGACCGATTAATTCCTGAGCAGTATAGCCGGTTATCTTCTCACATTGAGGACTGACATACGTCAAGGTGAAGTCAGAGTCATGCATAAAGATTATCTCATTGACATGCTCGACGAGGCTTTTATATTTCTCCTCACTCATTTTGAGTTTGCCTTCCAACTGTTTGCGCTCGGATATGTCTCTGACTATAGCCTGAATGAATACTTTGCCGGAAATTTCCAGCCGATTCAAGGACACTTCTGCATCAAAGGCGCTACCATCATATCGGAGATGTCTCCATTCCAAGAACTGGTGTTGCCCCTGCATAGCCAAATGGATTTTCTCCAGCGCTTTGTCTTTGGATTTACGGCCATCAGGTTGGAATTCAGGGGAATAAGGATCATAAAGCGTTTTGCCTACGATCTGCTCGGTCGTACAGCCGAACATTTCTAAAGTTTTAGAATTACATTCGATGAATTTGTCGTCCTCGGCGAGAAATATAGCATCATTCGCATTCTCAAATAATGCACGGTATCGCATCTCAGTATCGTGCACTGGTTGCTCTATTTTGTCATGCATGGTAATATCTTGGCTGGCATGCTCCAATTCCCCACTGTTCGTGGGCTGTTCTTTATCCTGTCCAATGCGTTTCTTTCTTTTTTTTCTGATATTACGAATTTTTTCACCTCTTTTTAGACTATTTTAGTTTTATTGGCGAGCATGTGACCATAACTGAGATGAGACTTGAGGCTTCTTAACTGTTTCTATAATGAGGCTCGCAAAGTCGCCATCCACTATATTCCTTTAACAAATTATAGTTTGGAAGTAAACAGAAATATTGAGTTAGGATTTTATGAACGGCCCAGAGATTTGGCAGAGTTAACAATTTAGCCTGCCTTGCCAGGATAAATCCCTGCAGAAGACAAGTAAAGTGTACTGTATTGCCCTTCTATGGCCAACTATCAGTTCTTACACAATCATCACTGGAATTCCTGCGGCAGATTTTGTTCTTGCAGTTTTGCCCCCGCAACCTTATAATTCCCGCTTCGCCGTGCTGTTCGAAAGTTCGACGTTACGGTTAGCCCCCCCCAATGACCTGGGGGATTCTTTTAGAACATTAAAATATGTTTGAGTCATTAACTGAAAAATTTAATTCCGTTTTCCGGTCGCTGGCAGGTCGGGGGCGGATTACCGAAGCCAATATCTCGGATGCTATGCGGGATGTACGCAAAGCCCTCCTTGAAGCGGACGTCAGCTACAATGTCGTAAAGCAGTTCTGCAAAGACGTCACAAAGGCGGCCATGGGTGCCGATGTAATAAAAAGTCTTCATCCGGGCCAGGTCATGGTAAAAATCGTAAGCGATGAGCTGACAAAATTGATGGGGCCTGTCGATACCCGCATCTATTTCGTATCGCCCGGGCCTACGGTAATTATGCTGGCCGGCCTGCAGGGTTGCGGCAAGACAACCACCGCGGCAAAGCTCGCAAAATACCTCGTCGCAAAGGGTAAAAAACCGCTCTTAGTGGCCAACGACCTACAAAGACCAGCCGCTATCGAGCAGTTGATTATCCTCGGTCAACAAATAGGTATTGACGTTTACAGCGAAGACAGCAAAAACGCCGTAAAAGTCGCCAAGCACTCTCTCAAGCATGCCAAAGAAAACGGCCACAACGTCGTAATAATTGACACCGCAGGCCGGCTGCACATCGATCAGGAAATGATGACCGAAGTCGCAAACGTCGCAAAGGCCGTCAGCCCGCACCAGATATATCTTGTCTGCGACGCTATGACTGGTCAGGACGCAGTCACTTCAGCAAAAGAGTTTAACGAACGCCTTGAGCTCGACGGAGTAATCCTCACAAAACTCGACGGTGATGCACGCGGCGGAGCGGCACTGAGCGTAAAAGCCGTTACCGGAAAACCTATTAAGTTCATCGGCATAGGCGAAAAGCTCGAAAAGCTCGAAGAATTTCATCCCGACCGCATGGCAAGCAGAATTCTCGGTATGGGTGATGTGGTAACGCTCGTCGAAAAAGCCCAGGAACATTTCGATGTCAAAGAGGCCGAGAAGCTGCAAGTGAAAATGGCAAAAGGCAACTTCGGTTTCGATGATTTTCTAAAGCAGATGCAGGCCGTCAAAAAGATGGGCGGCATTAAGGATATGATGAAAATGATGCCCGGAATGGGCGGGCAGCTCAAAGACGTTGATCTCGACGGCGGCGAACTCAAACAAACCGAAGCGATTGTCTATTCGATGACACCCGCCGAACGCCGCAACCCGGATATTATAGACTCCTCAAGACGAAGACGCGTCGCCGCAGGCGCCGGCGTGGCGGTTAACGACGTATCCAGCCTCGTAAAGACATTCAAACGCAGCCGCGATATGATGAAAGCAATCAGCGGCGGCAGCTTAGGCGGCTTAAAGAGCCTACTGTCCGGCGGCTTAAATATGGACACTCTGAGCCAGATGATGAGCGGAGGGAAAAAAATAAAGCAGCGCTCAAAAAGAAAAAGGGTCATAAGGCGAAGAGGAAAAATCAAGAAACGATAAAATGGCAGTAATAAATAAGATGTCAATTGAGCAATACCTTGTAAAAGTTGCCCGCTTTTCCGGTGACGAATTCGGCAAACTGATACGAAACCAGTTTAAGGACATAAAAGGCAGCAGTGAGCTGGGTATGTTGGCCGCACCTACCCATGAGGAGTTGGAACAATTGAAAAAAGCGGTGGCGATAATGACCCCGACTGAAAAACGAAATGCCGGCAGCCTGACTGACGAACAAACGCAGCGAATCGCCGACGACGCCAAAATTGACCCGGCAAACTTCGCAATCTTCATAAACGGTTACGCCTTATTTCGCAAAAGTCTTTCTACGCCCAAATAAAGGCGCCGAACCCGCAAAAAACAAAATCATAACGAAATAAAGCAAAATTTTTACTAAAAGACGCTTGGATTTCCCGGGAAAATGGTGTAGATTACTAAATTGCATTTTTTTAAATTGTAAACGCGTTCCGTGATTTGCACAGATACAGACCACGGAAATTGATTATATATTAATGAAAGGAAGAAATTATGTCAGTAAAGTTAAGAATGACCAGGATTGGCAGGCGGCACCGGCCCTTCTTTAGAATCAATGCGGTCGAATCCCGCACGCCGCGAGATGGCAGAATTCTCGAAAAGCTCGGTCATTACGACCCTATTGAAAAGGACCAGTCCAAACAGATTGTCCTTAATAAGGAGCGTGCAGAGTACTGGCTCAGCAAAGGGGCAATACCATCAGATACGGTCTCTCAAATCCTGCTTCGACAGGGCATAAAACATAAATACGCCGAAGATCAAGCTACACGACAGGCAAAAGCCCGATCAATAGCCCGTGCCAAAGGCAAGCTGTTCAACAAGGCCCAAAAGATTGCCGTCCAAAAAGAAGCTGAAGCAAAAGCAAACGCTGAGACTGAGGCAAAAGCCAAGGCAGAAGCCGAGGTAAAAGCAAAGGCTGAAGCTGAAGTAAAAGCAAAAGCTGATGCTGAGGCTAAAGTCAAGGCGGAGGCCGAAGCTAAAGAAGCCGAAGAAAAAGCCAAAGCTGAAGCTAAAGCAAAAGCCGAAGAAGAAAAAGCCAAAGCAGAGGCCGAAGCTAAGGCAAAAGCCACCGAAGAACCCGAAGCAAAGCCTGAACCCGAAGCACAGCCTGAAGCCGAGGCAAAGCCTGAGGCCGAAACCGCAGAGCCTGCAGAAGAAAAACCAGAGGCAGAGACCGAAACCAAGGCCGACGAAGAAAAAACCGAAGAGTAAAAACTTCGTTCATCAAATACTATTTATATACAGCCCCACATTTTACGTGGGGCTTTTGACTAAGAGCCGATGCGCGTCGATGTTCTCACACTTTTCCCGGAGATGTTTGAATCACCCCTGGGCTGCTCGATATTAAACAGGGCACAGGAGGCGTCGCTGGTCGAAATAGCCCTCACTAACATTCGGGAATTCGCCGCCGATAGTTACAGAAAGGTTGACGATAAACCTTACGGCGGCGGCCCGGGCATGGTCATAATGCCAGGCCCGGTCTTCGACTGCTTCGAGCACGTTCGGAAATTATCACCCGAAAAAGGCCGCACCATCCTCCTTACCCCTCAGGGCCAAAGATTCGACCAGAAAAAAGCCGCCGAACTTAGCAAAGAAAAGCGGCTGATTCTCATCGCCGGTAAATACGAAGGATTCGATGAGCGGATACGTATCGGCCTCGATGCCGAGCAGATATCCATAGGCGATTATGTCTTAAACGGTGGCGAACTGGCTGCTATGGTAATCATCGATGCGGTTGTAAGATTATTACCCGGCGCCCTCGGCGATGAGGACTCGGCGAAAGATGATTCTTTCAGCAATGGCCTTCTGGAATACCCCCAATATACAAGGCCGGAGGTCTTTCGCGATATGAAGGTCCCGGATATCCTCCTAAGCGGTGACCACGCAAAAATCGCCGAATGGCGCAAACAGCAATCCCTCGAACGAACAAAAAAATGGCGACCCGATTTACTAAAAGACGACGACAAAAAGTAGGGCATGCCATTTTGGACTAACAATATTATTTATTCAAAAGCCCACCAAACATAAACTCCTGGCTCTACTGGTATTCTATATTCTCCATAATGTCTGAAATCCGATGAGGGAGTTGTCATATCCTCCATTCCCATTACCACACCCCAGCGCCCCAAGCCTCCACCCCAAAAAAGCCTGACCTTACGATTACCATTCTCATCCGTAGAAGGAATAACACGGCGTGGATTTAATACTCTCAACGATTTCGACCATTCATCGGAAGGTATACGCGTAAAATGATCAATCCTAAAATATTCTTCGCCACTTGTTCCCAGCCAATCTCGTGTGGCTTTAACATCAAGCTTGCTTTTTACTCGATCTCTCAAGCCACACATGAAAAATTTATAACTATATCCCATAAATTCTGATTCGGGCAGAAAGAAAGATAAAACCAATAATACAAGAAAAATCAATGGAATGCCAACTTGAGCAAAAATAGTAAACTCTCCTATTCTGTTATGTTTTCTCTGGTCACGATATAATCTGACAAAACAAATAACAAAACAGTAAATAATAAAACCAATTGTTACCAGATATAATATGCAAACATAAAACAATGTTACTGCGTAGGGGCTGAATCTTCCGCACAGATAAAAAACTACTCCTAAAGGAAAAAATACTGTCAAAACAATTGGCAGAACAAGAAAAATTATTTTCGACTCTTTCCAGTTCCTTCCCGACTTTCTTCCTTCTGTTTCTGCCATCTCTATATTCTCTTTTGTATCCATACCTGATTTATCTCCCAAGCCGTAAAGTTAAGCATTTATAAAAGTGCTAAAATCATATGCTGCTCAAAACCTCTGCGAGATTTTCGCTTTCTTTCTTGATATCTCGTTC
>CBDURK010000045.1:0-12817 GCA_965369645.1 uncultured bacterium
AAACTAGGTGAGTAAACCGCGTTTTACGCCCCTATAAGACATTATTCGGCATTCCTGCATTGCTGGCAGTCTAAAAGGACTGATAATAAGATAATGGACATCACAATCGACCGATAATACATGACAGAGAGACTGCCAAAAACTATAGAGAGTTGAAGGAAATGACTGGTAAAGATATATAGTGCAGATAAAAGAAGCTTCATCTCCGGTATCTAATCAGGCCAAAGAAGGGCTGATGAAAAACAAATACCATGTCCGGCAAAACTTCCTGATGAAACCTTCCACATTAGGCTGCTACTCGGAAGACATAGCATCATTGGAACCGGCCCGGCGAGTGTCGAATCTTTTATTAAGGTCGGCAATCTGCCCGTTGAGATAGAACATATATCCGAACAGCATTACCAGAAGGATAGAAAAGGACATACATAGGTATAACATTGAACAAACTCCATCAATTATTCGGCTTCAAGTCTTGATTTGATTTTCAGAATATCGGTCTTTATCCAAATCAGCATTGCGGCTAACAACATCGTCGAGACCATGCCCATAAAAAATGCACCTCTTTGCCATGGATTGTCAAAAGTAAAGCTCGGCTGGTGTATATCTTGCATGTAACGGGCACTGATATAGACCATTGGAACGTCGAGAAATGCGATAATAGCAAATACGGCGCAAACTCTGGCTCTGCGTTGTTTTGAGCCGGGCAAAGAAGACCGCAGGATTAAGTAAACGACATAGAGAAACCACAGAATGGCGGAGGAAACAAGTCTCGGGCTTGCACTCCACCATGGCCCCCATTCGGCTCGCGAGAAAATCATCCCAGTTGCGTTCAATACTGTGGCAAAAATTATACCGACTTCAGCAGTAGCTGCCGCCACGAGATCCCATGATTCATTACCGGTGGTCAGATAACCAATGGCGGTTACGAGCAACACGGTGAAACAGACAAGCGAGCAGATTGAACTGGGCACATGGGCGTAAATGATATTTCGAACGGGCGAGTCGGGATTTGCAGAAGGACCCTCTATCCGACCTTTCGTCAGGGCCATCCAGGTTGAGGCCAACAATAGTACCAAAGCAATACACAGCAAAATCTTTCGCATTTTTTACTCCTTTATCGCAAAGCCGAATAACAGCCAGCTTGCAACCACAAATACGGCGTCGAATGTAATCATATAACCTACCGCCGAGCCTAATGTGCCGACAAAGGCAAGTGCTCCAGTGCCTGTCATTTCCTGCGGGATTGCGCCGAAAACAAGCAGAAGAGCAAAGGTGGCCGGTATCATCATCGGCATAAGTATGACAAGAACTAAAATGCTCAGCAATGCCCCTCGCGCCCTGCTGAGCTGAACAATCGCCGAAAACAATGTTCCGACACTCGAAATGGCAATATTTCCCAGTAATAGTACGCCGATCAAAGCAGGCCAGTTGTTGACATTTAGCCTGAATGCGACAATAACGACTGGGACGATTATTACCTCAAAGATGCTCAGCAGAACTATATTGACAAACAGCTTTGCCAGGTAAATTGTTCCTTCGTCAACAGGAGCCAGCAGCAGAGCGTAAATACAGTCCTGCTGCTGTTCGGTTGCGAATGATCTTTCTTGTGCCAGGAGGCCGGCGAACAGAAACGCTATCCACAATGCAACCGGGCCGATGACAGCCTCGCTTTGCAGCACCGCCTCTGAAGCCATTCGCAGGACCCAGACTATCAACATGCCAAGAACTATCATCGTAGGCAGCACCTGCTTAGCTCGCAGCTCTGTGACAATATCTTTAACAAAAATGGCCTTTAAGCTGAGCCAGAAATATCTCATGTTTGGCTCCTGGCATAGCTTATATAATCTTTCAAAAACACTACCTTATCAATATCGCTGGTCATGGCGTCAAATATCAGTTTTGACTTGTTCAAAACCACCACGCGATTGCAGCACTGCAGGCCGATGTCTATGTCATGTGTTGTCATCACAATTGTACCATCATTGTTCGTAAATTCGTTTAAAACAGTGATGAGATGTTGACAGGCTTTGGCATCCAGACCGGTAAAAGGCTCATCCGCCAGCAATAAAGCCGGCCGATGTACCAGAGCTCTTGCAATAGCTAAACGTTGAAGAAGCCCCCGAGAAAGGATACCGGCTGTGTCATGTCTGTAGGATAGAAGCCCAACATCCTGTAGTAATTCCGTTATGTTAGCGTCGTTGTCTTTTACTCCGTAGAGTCTCGCAAAAAAAGAAAGATTTTCAAGAACTGTCAACTCGGAATAAACCATGCTTTTGTGGGAAATCATTCCAAATTGTGATTTGGCTTTTTCCGGGTCCTTTTGGATATTATATCCGCAAAGCTTTACAGAGCCAATATCCGGTTGCAAGAGGCCGGCTATGATACGCAGCAGCGTAGTTTTGCCGGCTCCATTGATACCACAAATAAGAACTGCCTGCCCCGTATCTATGTCAATGGAAATATTCTTCAAAACATTCCGTGTATCAAATGCTTTGCTGACCGACTTAACATTTATAACCATATCATTCATATCTTGCAGCAACACAAACCTTTTGATATACAATCATCAGAAAGTGATTTAAATATTCATAAAATCCAGCTCAGTTTTGTTGGCTTCGTAACCGCCAAATCACCAGCATAGCTATCAGGGCAAACACCACAATCAAAGTTATTGACGTATTACGACCGGACTTTGTGACATTTAATCCGACAAGCTGGAATTTTATCTGTTCGGCGGCCTTTAATTCCGGAAAACTAAAATATTCGGCTGAACTGCCATCAGCCAGGTTTACTTCTCCTCCCGAATCGCCGAGACCTTTTAATTGCCCTTTATCCAATAATGAAAAAACCATAAATTCAGATGTGGGCAGACTTATCGTTTTTACGATGTCAATAGTTTCTGAATCAATGTCCAGACTATACGAGAATTCAGCATCATACTGCCCGGGGGGAGTCGCCATAGTATCGTAGAAACCATCTTTAGTAATAACCAGGGCGTTTTCCTGAAAATATTTCGAATAGGTCAGGTCCTTAAATCCTTCCGGAAGTATTACTTCTATAACTTTACTTTTGTCGTTGACGTCTTTTTCCACTGAAGTTATCGCCATATCCGAACTGTTATCAAGGCGCATGTATTCTGTTATTCGAAGAGAATCAGCTTCAACCTTAATAATAAAATGGTGGGTAGTGACGGACAGTTTGGATTTGTCAGTTGAAACCTCATAAACTTCAACGTGACCGTTAAAAACGGTTTGTCCTGCCTTAAGTGCAATAGGATGCCCGTTAAACATCATGTCCTGGTGTTTTATTCTTGGCAGGGCTGTTATATTGTTGCCTGTTGGGACATTTTCAAAAATAGCTTTGCCTTGGGAATCAATGTTGCCTTTTAGAGTTTGTGTTGGTTTTCTCTGCTCATATATGGTTACCAAAACTTCATCATTTAAGGTGGATGTACCATTGGCCGTGCTGTTTGTTACACCTATGGTAAGCGAGGCTTGTCTCTGGGTGTCAGTGGTTTGGCTTAAAAGAGGTGACGCCGCGAACAATGACGTCAGTATTGATATCATCAGGAAATGTTTCACAATGATTTTACCGTTCCTTTTTTGTATTATCGGGTCGTTTCGGAAGCAGAGGCAGAATTACAAACAGCACACATACTCCTAATAATATCCATTTCAAATAGTCCATTTTAAGTCCTTCTAATTATCTTTTGCTGTTATTGCTTTTTGTTTAAATGATGAAAGCAAGACAGCTAAAGTGCCCAAAACCATAACAAAACTTCCAATCCATATCCAGTTTATTAATGGCTTTATCATGATATGAAGATTTATCAGCTTCTGGCTGTTGTCAACTTCAGTAAGAGCCAGATAAAGGTCGCCAGCGAGGGTTCTTCTAATATCAATCTCGCTGACATTTTTTTTGCTTGCGCCGTAAAATGCCTTGGCTGGTTTTAATCGAGCAATCAATTTCTCGCCTTTGTGGACTGAAATATCTGCTACCACGGCGGTAAAGTTCCGGCCTGGTTCGATCTTGAGGTCATTAAAGGTCAACTCGTATCTGGCAATATTGGTTTTGTCGCCGACTCTCATTGCGGCTGTCTTTTCGATATCATAGCCCCCTGAGCCTGCAATTCCGATAAATATAACTGCGACTCCCAGATGGACAATCCTTGCGCCATACCATCTAAGAGTTCGAGGTGATTTATTCCCTTTGTGACCGACAAAATCAGCCAGGAGATTGACCAGTACAAAGCCGCTTAAAATAAAACATGGTATCGCTGGCGACCCGCTTAAGAGCCATTGTCCCCACCATCCGATGGCTTTGGATATATCGCTCGGACGAGCGGAGTCCAGTGAACATGTGAGCAGCCAGACTGTCACCACGGCGGCAATCGCGATAACTCCCAAAACAATACGCCAGCTTTTATGAAAGCCGCGTCTCAAAAGATGCGGGCAAAGGCCAATAAACAAAAGCAAAAATAATCCGCCGGGAGCTGTAATCTTTGTAAAGAATTCGGGTGCGAGAGTGATTGGGGCTCGCGGCGGACCGGCTTGTGAAGATAAGCTCTCAATAATTGTTATAATCACCTTGCTTAAAAACGGAAATAGTGTTCCTACGAATATCACCAGGGCCAGCAGCAGAAACAGCCAGTTGTTAAGAATTACAAATCGGTGACTGGGTATCCTGGCGTTCGGCGGATCATTTTTCTTACGTAGATAATTACGCAGCAAGAGTACACATGCTATTACCCAGACATGTATCAGTAATACGACATGCAAAATACCAAGGCCGGGATTCGGGAACGCATGAACACTGGAAACCAGTCCATATTTTGTAAGAAATCTGCCGAAAACACATAAACTAAACGTAAGGATACTAAGCAGCACTGTCCATGTTGCAATTGAAGAACGCCGGTTATACATTCTGAAACAATGAAGTAATGCGGTTGCTGTAAGCCAGGGCATCAGTGAAGAATTTTCGACAGGATCCCATGCCCAATAACCTCCCCAGCCAAGCTCTTCATACGCCCACCAGGCGCCTAATACGATGCCGGCTGTCAAGAACAACCAGGCAAACATTGCCCACCTCTGTGCCTGTTGTTTAAGAAGTGGCAGAGTGTTGTCTTCGCCGGCCGTTTTGAGCTGGCCAAAGGCCCATGCAAAAGTTATCAAGAAACCCGCATAGCCGACAAAAAGAATCGGGGGATGTAAAACCATCGCGGGGTGCTGCAATAAAGGATTAAGACCCATACCGTCAACGGGGGCAATCGTAGATAATTCAAAGGGATTTTTGTCTTTGTTCAAAATGATAAGAAAAAAAACGCTGACCAGATTGGCTATCATCCGGGCATTTGCAGAAAAACTTCTGTGTTTAAATTCAGATTTGCAATATACCATAACCATAAATACGGTCTGTAACCATAACCACAGCAGTAACGAACCGGCAGAGCCGGCCCATAATGCGCTTATTTTGTATGGAAACGGCAGCGCCCTGGAAGTATGTTCTGCGACATAAATTACGGCGAAATCACTCTTGAGCAACAGTGCCCACAGAGCAATCATAGCCACACTTAGACAAGCCATGTATGCAATAGTCGCATTGCGAGCACTTTTGATCAAACCCGTGTCTTGGCGAAATGAACCTAACAGGTCAATTACAACCGCATAGCCGCTTAAAAAAAGCGCAAGTAAGAGGGCGAAATTTCCAAGTCCTGACATAATTTACTCCACTTTTGCCTTGTATTTTGATTCGCATTTTGTCATGAGGGTTTTGGCCTTAAAAGATTTGTTTTCGTCCAGCCTGCCTTCGACTACCACTTCGATGTCATCGGTAAAATTGTCCGGAACAGTTCCTTCATAAAGTACTGGAATCTCGGTTTTGGTTCCGGCCAGAGTAAAGGTAAGGTTCATTTTCTGTAAATCACGATTAACGCTTCCGGGTTTGACTCTGCCGGCGATTCTGAGTGAGTAGTTATTCATGTCGGAAATATTGGCCGAGAACTCATCCACAGAATAATAATAAGACCACGATGACTGCATTGCCTGGAATGTGAAATAACCCAGGCTGCCACCGATGACAGTTACACCTATTATAATTTTCAAAATCATTTTTGTTTTCATTGGTTCACCTTTAATAGAAGTTTTTCACAATATTTACTAAAAAATGTAGTAAATCAAGCTAAGATTCATATTTTTTCCTATTTTGTTTTTTTAGAAGTGGATTCAATATTGGATATATGAAATGTTTTCATTATGACAGGTCAGATAACGGCGACCACTAAATATCCCCATAGTTATAAATTGCAAACGTTCGGTCCATTAAATCCAATATAAGCATACTATCATTCCTTGAGATCACTGGTATTCAACTCACTGCCAAAGACCAGTGTCAATGCCCGATAATAAGTAAGCATCGCTTTTTCCACTTCACCCTTAGCCTGATAAACCTTGCCTAATTCAAAAAACGCCCTGCCTGACTTGGTGTCAAGCTTTGATGCCTGGATTAAAAGCTCTTCGGCTTTGTCGAGCTCACCCAGTTGTCGTTTAGCTGAGCCGGATGCTGTCAACAGTCCAGCTTTGTCATGCCGGCTGATTGCAGGAATTCCTTCGATAACTTCAAGGGCTTCTTTGCCTCGGCCGGCAGCGCTCAACAGTTTACCGAGTTCCAAAGCCAGTTTAGGTGAGTTGGGATCGAGTTCTCGAGCCTTGTGCATTTGTACAATGGCTGATTCGATTCTGCCCTTCTCTTGCAGCATTTTTGCCATTTGCAGGTGCCTTATTGCGCGGGCATCCAATGTTGCATTTGTTACGGTTCTTACTCGACCAGCTTCATTAGGGTTTATCTCCTGAGCTATCCCCAGAGCCTGATTCAGTCGGGCCCGTACCACAGGAGCGAAATTGTATCCATGGCCGGCTTCTACCCAAAGTACCGTATCGTTCGTATCTGAAATTATCACTGTCGGTGTTGCGATTATGCCAAATATTCCCCATAACTTGTACTCTGTATCGGCAACTACGTGAACAACAACACCAGGTTTATTTGGGTCTGGCTCGTTTGGTTCGGAAGGAAAAATAGTTTGATTATTAGGATCATTTACAGCAACGATAATGCTAAGGCTCTTTGCCTGACCTGCCAGTTTGCTCACTATTCCTTTAATATCTGTAGCAGCCCTGGTTGAATTCTCCTGCTTGGAGGACAAGAACACCGCCATCAGAACTTTCCCGTTACCGTGTTTGTAATCGAAGAGATTACCGGAAAGGTCAGATGCGGAGAACTCCGGCATTTTCTTGCCAATGCTGATTCTGCGTCCGGCGCAGTTTGCAGTCCGAACCGGAAGAAACCCACAGATCGTAACAACAGAAATAACAATAACTGTTTTTTTGAACTTCATTATCTTCAAATATCAAGGCTTTCTATGTGCCGGATGGCTGTTGTGAAGGCTTTGCCGCTTGCGGGGCGGAATAATCCACAGCTTTTTCCCTGTCATAATCCTTGGGCAAATGACAACCGGATTTGCAATTGCCGCCCGTTGTGGTTTTCGTAAAGCCGACCGGCAACTCCCACATCCCGTATGGTACAGACTCACGAATATGCTTTGGAATGTCGCTTGCGTGTGTCTGATGACAGGCTCGGCATGTACGTCCGCGGCGCTCCTTGTTCACGTGTAAAAAGTGAAGATTCGTACTCCCGTTTCTAAAATCTGTAAGATTATTAGTCTCTGGAGTCCAAACAAGGTCTTTAGGGTGGCAACCGAAACATAGCTCGTAGTTCTTTTCTGAAAACGGAGCGTAAAAGATAGGAGGATATTCTTTCGCCAGGAGTCTGAAATACTTACTGCCGTGGGTGACATGGCATCCACTGCAATCATTGTCCTTGACGGGGCCGTGAAGGAATTTCTTGTCTTTGATCTGTTCGGTGAAAGCAGGAAGAATTTCATCTTTGGTTATTTCCTGGGGCTTATCATGACAGGTCATGCAAATCGTAGTCGGCTCGCTTTTCAGTATGAATTTAACTGACGAGGCATGTGGAGTATGGCATTTCAGACAACCGTCTATATCAGAGACAACGCTATGTTGGTACATGGAGTTTTCAGCAGCATTCTGTATGTCCTTATGACAAGTGTAGCAAAGATAGGGCGCGAAGTTTTTAACCATCTTTGAGTTGCTGGCGCCATGAGGATTATGACAGCCGATGCAGTCGTTTTTCGCTGGTTCATGGACAAACTCATATTTCGTTAATTCATCTTTTGTTACAATATGGCAGGCAAAACAAAGCTCAGATTGCTCTGTGACCAATAAACTTTTATGGTCTGCGCTGTGAGATTCGTGGCAGACTGTACATTCGCCGATCGCTGTTGGACCGTGTAAAAATTCAAATCCTTCGGTAACTTTGTGGCATTTGCTGCATAGAGCGGCTACGGTTTTTTCCAGAAGCCGGAATTTGTTATCACTGCTGTGAGGTTCATGGCATTGCATACAGTCACCAGTCATAAGAGGCTCATGAACAACCTTTTTACTTGTTTGTTCCAAATGACAATATTCGCAAAGGTCTCTGCCTTGTCGCACAAACTCATAGGTATGTTCTTCCGGTTTCAGGGATTTGTGACACGCTTTACAGTCACCAAGGCCGACTGGTCCATGTACGAAGGTTTTTTTGCTGTAGTCGGCATGACATTCCCCTGTAACACATGTTTTTTGCGGTGTAGTTGGTTTTTCCACAGCAAGTCCGTTGGAAACTAATACACAGATCAATACGACAATTAACTTGTTACCAAATTTGTTTAACATTATCTCACCATCCAAATATTTTTGTACATTCACGTTGAAGTGGCATCATTACGCCACACATCAGTGCCGAAGTCCGGACAAAAAAGCCTCCGAAATAGTATCTTCTGTTTTTCATATATCTTCCGTTTTCCGACTCTTAACCATTTATCTTAATTCGCTGCTTTGGAACTCGCCGCTTGCCGCCTGTAAAGAAAGACCATTGTCCCGGAAGCGGAATTATGATGGTTTGGCTTGTTAAGTTCCAAAACTAACTGTTTCTTTGTTTTGTTTTCTTCAATACTCGCAATAATAGCCGGAGAGTTCAGCTCTTCGGAACCTTTCTTCCATTCATTTTTAATATTTGCACTGTTGGAAAAATCCTCAATGCTGAAAGTGTATGTTTTCTGAGCAAAGGGATATTCATTTTTCAGTTTGGCTTTTTCGGTATGTTTTTTGCCGTCTTTGTAATAAAATAACCTTGGTTCGGAGCCTTGTGCGGTCACAAAAACATAATTGCCGGGTGTGGTTCCTATATCAAAATCAGTAAACTGAATCCGAAGCGGAAGATCCTTTTTCATATGCGGAGATGACGGAAACTTCGACCAAAGCCACTGTTCATAATTATGATTGCCGTTATCAAGATTAATCTTAATCGCAGGATTGACAGGTTTGTTTGACATATTGGTAACTTTTTTTGTTGTGGTATCGATCGAATAATGCGGCACATATTCCAGAATCTTCAGTTTGTAATTGCTTGTGGGTAAGGTTATCGTTTCTCCTGTCTTAGCGACATATTCAAGTGGCTTATTCGGGTTATCGCCCCAGACCGATACAATACCGATTGACTTGCTGGAGGTTAGTTCTCGCATGATCTTTTCGATTTCTTCGGAGTTGTGGAGCTTAACGATTTTAATGCCCCCGACTTGTGACGATATCGACTGTTTGGCTGGGACTGCAGAACTCAGCCAGATGTCCTGATTGAGGTTTTCGCCCTTGACCTTTATTTGCACCACTGCCCCTCCTTTGGGATCTTCTACTATGGATGTCTCCCACTTTAGATCAGGTAAATACTCCATAAGCCGGATCTTAATTGGTGAACCCATCATAGGTAGAACATTATCAAGTGTGGTTGCCTTGTTCTCGTTGGCGATTTTTACCGGGAACCGCATCATAGACCCGTCCATACCCGTCTGAACCACTATTTCCCAAGGCCCGCTTAACATTGTCTGCCGCATTTCAGGCGAATAACCGTAAGCTCGGCTCGAAAATACTGAGAGTCCTGCAATCACAAGGATAATACTAACACTTGAATATGCTTTTGATTTAATAATACTTTTCATAATAGGGCCTATTGTGCCTCACTAATTATTTCATTAGCTTTGAGCAGTATTGCTTCGGTATATTTAAAATTGTGAACACCCCAACTGCCGTCAGCTTCTACCGAATCTACAAGCTCTTTTGCCTGCGTTATCTTCTCTGTTGATTCTTTGACTTTCTTTTCATTAGTCTCATAATTTAAGCTGTTAAGTATTTTTTTAAGTCTGTTGTTGACTTGTTCGTGTAATTTTTTGATTTTCCCCTGCCAAAATGAAATATATTGCTGCCCGGTTCCCGGCTCATGGCAATTGTCACATGCTCGAGGTACTGCTTTGGCGACTGTTCCAAAGCTGTCTAATGCTCCGGATATTTTTTGGGCCTGCTCGATGTGGCATCCGGTACATTCCACGTGCGTAAGAAACATGGGACTGAGAACTCGATCTGTATGTGTATCCTGCATTGGATGTTGGGTTGTGTAAATAGTACGTTGGACCTGGTGGGTGTCACTATGACACATCTGGCAATCCAGCATGTCTGAAATCGATGTTACTTCCTTCTGACCGTGTAATATTTTTCCATGGCATGCAAAGCACTCAACTTTATGGCCATTAGTATGGGCTTTATGCAGTTCTATACTGTCATATTGATGTCCTTTAGCCTCAGTTACCCGCTTGTCAGCCAGGAGAATCTTTTCGGCATCGGTGAAGTTATGACAGTTCAAGCATACCATGTCATCTATTTCGCTCGTCATCTGTATTTCCTTCTTGTGGCAGGAATCTTCACAGCTTGCTTTGTAGGAAACAAACTCAGAATGGTTAATTGAAACCAGTCCTCGCTGAATAACTTTATTTGGTACTTCATGGCAGCTCGTACAGCTTGTTTTTACCAGCTTCTCGTTTGTATCGGGGTCTTTGAGGAAATGGCAAGTGAAACAGACATCTTTATTAACACTGAAATGCTCATCGCCCTCGAAATGGCTGTGACAAACACCGCATGTGATATTTATTCCATCGACCACTTTTTTCATGTGATTCTTGTGGGTGAACTTAATGCCGTTGAAGTTGATATCCTTTGTCAGCAGCTCTTCGGTACTGTGACATTCCGACCTCAGACAGGATTCGTCTAAAATTGTGGCGCTCGGTTTTGTACCTACTCTGCCGACTATGCAATCGATCGCCTGGGACAGGCCGTTTATTTTGCCCTTGACGTGACCCATAAATCCTGGCTGGAGATGACATTCGAGACAACTCACCTCACTGTGGGTCGATGTCTTCCAGTTGTCATAATAGTTATTCATTATATGACAGGAATTGCAAAATCCCGGCTGCTCGGATACTACGATGGCACCCGAAGCAACGAGCATAACTGCCGTAGCTAATAATAATGTTGTCACTTTCCAGTTTAGCTGTTTAATTTTGCTTATTAATGACTTCATTCTTAAGTATTTTGCCTTAATCTTTGTTGTTCATAAAAAGTTTTTGAGCAAATCGGTCTTTTTTATGTAGTTCGGGATTGCCGAGACTCTTTTGGTAATGTAACCCAAAACTTGGTCCCTGTATCCTCTATGCTGTCAATCCATATTTTCCCGCCATGTCTTTCTACTATATATTTTGTTATCGACAGCCCCAGGCCTGTACCGTCTTTTTGGAATTTCCGGGCGTTACTTGCTCTGAAGAACTCGTCAAATACATCGTCAAGCTCATCTGCGGGTATCCCGATTCCTGTATCTGCGATTTCGATGACTACACAATCCTTTCCTTTTTTTGCACCTATTGTGACCGTACCTTTTTCCGGTGTATATCTTATTGCATTAAGCAGTAAGTTTGTGAATACTTCTTCGATGGAAAACTGGTTGCCGGAGATTGTATCTACTGACGAATCAACGTCACAATTTAGTGTTATCGATTTGTCTTCAGCTTTTGTTCTGACAGCGGCAACTGCGTTGTGTACGGTATCTTTCAATGGGAAAACATCTATTTCCAGTTTGTCGTTCAGTCGCATTTGTGTCAGCTTCAATAGTGTTTTCACAAAGTTGGTAAGCTTTATGGTTCGTGCGTATGCACGATCTACGAACTCTGCCTTCTGCTCGTCATTCGGCCCGACCACTTTATTTACTACCATACCCAGGCAACTCTGTATAGTTGCAAGATGCGATTTGATATCATGAGTTACACGTAGAACGTATTCATCCTTTATTTGGTCTTTTTTCTGGAGTAAAGTATTTGCCTGCATGTAGGCTTGCTCAGTCCGCTTGAGCCTAACAGAAATGTAGCTGGCCATATATACGGCCAAAAACGATGCAGTTGCAAAGACAAAAAAGGTACCAAGAATATAAAGTTTATTTCTATGCAGGCAGTTTGGTGCGAATCCTCTAAGGCAATAGTGAGGTATAAGTTGTAGATATTCGAGCAGGATAAGCAGGCCGAAGACTAAAACGGCAAACGTAGCCTGCAGATAGCTGTCCCAGACAGAAAGTAAAATGCTTGCTATGATCATATGAAATATGAAGTAAAAAACAAATGGGTTTTCGATCCCGCCTGAAAAATGCAGCAGGACGGTTAGAATAAGCAGGTCAGCGGATATCTGAACGTTAATTATTTTCTTTACCGCTACATGCGATACTTCATTACCTCTTTTGGCAAAATGGTTTAACAGCAGCAACACTATCAGATTGTATAGAGCAAGAAGTATTGCAATACTGTAGAGAGCGGCATTCTGCAATTCTATGCCCAAAA
>CBDURK010000046.1:0-12741 GCA_965369645.1 uncultured bacterium
TGTCATATTCAGATAGCCTTCGGCTTGAGTTTGGCCATTGTAGAACGATAAAATGTCTCTCAGAGTAGTGCTATGGAAAATCCTGAGCAGGTTTAACAGATGGAGTACCGTGATGATTGGGAGGATAAAATGCTCTGATTGCTCAAAAACCGTTTTTTCGGATATATTCGCTGCTTTTTTATATAAAAATATTTGATTATAGGACTTATTTTCTTGACACTTTTGTTTCAAGCAGATATATTGGAGCGAAAGGATGATGGTGAATGAGCTAATGATAGTTACCTCTAAAGCTCCCACCCAAAGATAACACATTTTTTTTGTAGCCTCCATAATGGTTCAGGCTTAAACAGAGGATGTCGATGGTGAAAAGACAAATGGCAATGTTGTTTAGGGGAGGAATTACTGTCTGCTCAATAATGGTTTTTGTTGCGGCTCCTGCAAAAGCCATCCAAACGGTACTGTCAGGTGTCACTCTCTACTACTGGCACAACGGCTGCTCACCGACGTCGGGCGGCATGCTCGTCGGATACTATGATCAGCTTGGCGGATACGGCGATCTCATCGCGGATACAACAGATCCATACGATATGATCTCCACTCCACTCGACGGTCTCACAAACAGCATTGCCGATTTCATGAACACAAGCTACCCGGCCGGCGGCACGACGGACTTCATGATAGCAACCGGTATGGCGGACTACATCGGATGGGACGATCCGACAACGCCCATAAATGAATCCTATTCTGCGAGTGCCTGGAACGTTTATACTGACGATCCGATAATTGGAATACCCGGTGACTTTACTTTCGATGATTATGTAGCAGAAATCGACTCCGGTTATCCCGTGTTATTGTCCTGGGGGGGGCCTACAGAGACGGGCCACACTACTATAGGCATCGGATACGACGACAACGACACGCAAAGTCTGCTTGACGACAGAGTGGCCACGTACACCACCTGGATCGGTGAGGCTGAGCCGAGCTGGTGGTATTTCGATCCGGATATGTCCGCAAACAATCCCGATAGCTGGAACCTGGATCTCGGCACCTTTGTTCGTATCGAGTCTAAAGTTGTGATACCAGCGCCAGGCTCAGTATTGCTGGTGAGCATCGGCGCAGGCCTTGTGGGATGGTTCAGAAGAATTCGTTGGAAAACTTTACAGTAATTGGTGAAATCGACTGGTTATGGTGTAAGCACGCACAACACAGATGAGCCGAGGAAGCCGTAAACAATCTTAGCCTTGCTTCGGCACGGAATGAAAGGAAGCTGACAATGAAAGCAAATGCAAGTGGAAACGTCATCTGGTTCGCCCTGCTTCATAGAATCGCACTAATGAGAAGGTATGTTATCATCCTGGGGATGGCGGTTTTACTGGCTTTTGCTTGTGAAGCTAATGCAGCTTTAACCGGCGTAACGGGTAGCAGCCAGTCTCACACGAATATACAGCCGGGCTTGGGTTCGAACTATATCATCGCTTTGCAGGGGCTCTTTCCATCTCGAAACAATGACGGGGGTGTTCGCAGCAGCTCGGAGCCCTACCTTGGCGAGGTCGATCTTTTTGCGGGCAATTTCGCGCCTCGCGGCTGGGCACACAGCGAAGGTCAGTTGCTACCCATCGCTCAGAATCAGGCGTTGTTTTCCCTTCTTGGGACCACATACGGAGGTGATGGTAGAACGAACTTTGCCCTGCCTGATCTGCGAGGACGTACTCCTATTGGCCCAAGGCAGGGATCTGAGCTGACAAATCGTCATCTCGGCGAGAAAGCAGGCGTTGAAAATGTTACGTTGACCAAGGCACAGATGCCGAGCCACAACCACACACTGCCCGGTCCGTACGTCAGTGACGTGACAGGCGTCACGGGCGGCGGGCAGCTTCACGGTAATATGCAGCCGTACTTGGGCATGAATTATGCTATCGCTGTGCAGGGGCTCTTTCCATCTCGAAACGATGATGGGGGCGTTCGCAGCAGCGCGAATCCCTTCCTGGGAGAGGTTGGTCTTTTTGGGTACAATTTCGCGCCTCGCGGCTGGGCATTTTGCGATGGTCAATTGCTATCCATAGCTGATAATACGGCGCTGTTTTCCATTCTGGGGACCACATACGGAGGCGATGGTAGAACGACGTTTGGCCTGCCCGATCTGCGAGGGCGCACTGCCATTGGCAAGGGGAAAGGGCCGGGGCTGACATCTCGTTCACTCGGCTCCAAAACCGGCGTAGAAGACGTTACGTTGACTGAGGCCCAGATGACGAGCCACAACCACACGCTTCCACCGTCAAGCGATATGACGGGTAGCATGGGCAGCAACCAGCCTTACACAAATATGCAGCCATCCCTGGCATTGAACTATATTATCGCTATGTCCGGGATCTATCCATCTCGAACCGACGACGGAACCCGACTCGACGGGGGCGATCCCATGCTTGGCGAGATCAGTCTTTTTGCGGGCAATTTCACGCCTCGCGGCTGGGCATTTTGCGATGGTCAGTTGCTGCCTATCAGTCAGAATGACGCTTTGTTTTCCCTTCTGGGAACCACATACGGAGGCGATGGCAGAACGACATTTGGCCTGCCCGATTACCGAGGTCGCGCTGCCGTTGGTTATGGGAATGGACCTGGGCTGTCACCGTGGGTATGGGGCCAGAGAACCGGTAGCGAATGGGCCACATTGAGTACGAATCAATTACCAAGCCACGACCATTTCTATGATCCCACAATTCCCGCCCCCGGAGCGATTATACTCGGCAGCATTGGTGTGGGCCTTGTCGGCTGGCTGAGAAGACGAAGAATAGTCTAAGAACATCTACAGAATGAACATTTATTGGGGCTGTGAGCATTACACTTGCAGCCCTTATTTCATTAACTCAGCCAATCCACATACCAGCCCCTCATTTTTCAATTTACAGCGCTCAGCAGGAGGCCGTAGGTTCGAATCCTATCACCCCGATTGTTTCAGCCCTGTTGTCATATTCAGATAGCCTTCGGCTTGAGTTTGGCCATTGTAGAACGATAAAATGCCTCTCAGAGTAGTCCTATGGAAAATACTGAGGTGATAAGACTGTCTCTCAGCTTCCAATTTAAGGTGACATACAGTTTATTCCCATGAATGAGAAATCCAGAAAAATCACTAAATTTGAACCGGAATATTGTTGACATTGTGAAAAAAATTGTGGTATTATGGGACTTAAAATGAGCAGGAGTGATTCAGTGAAGTGTATATGGGAATCCCGGATAACATAATTATGCAAATCATGCCTATCTGACCCATGTTTCCGAGTTTAACATTACTTTCATAATTTAAATTGCTTATACTAAAGCCAATCCAATAAAATCAGGTTTTAAAGAACGTTAGGATAAGGCAAAATAAGTTGTTAACTAATCGAATCTTCCTATCGCTTAAATTAGGGATGAATTTGGGAGTCATAAAATGTTGCGTATGTTTGTTATAAATTGTTGTCTAATTATTAGCTTATTCTCATTCGAGGCCGCTGCCTCAGTCACTTCTGTTGATGACATTGGAGGTTTTGGGGTAGGTGCTCTAACACGTGATGACGAGCAAGGATTGGATTTCTTGGACCTCACTTTTACAATTAACCAATCATACCCCACCATGCAGTCACTTTTTAGCCTTTGGCCCAGTTTGGCGGGTTATAGGTATGCCACAGAGAGCGAGGTGATTTCTCTTATCAATAATTGGGGCTTTTCTCCAGCCGCAAGCCCGGGTGAGCAAAGTTTCGGGCAGGAATTGGGGGGGCTTCTTGACATGGTAGGTTTGACTTCGACAGCGACACAGCGTCAAACGCACGGGATGACGGGAACATTCATTTCACCAGAAAGCCTGCGGATGATAAGCCTTTTTGATTTCACCCCCACGGATGATTATGTGGAAGCTCGATTTGTGAATTCCGCAACAACACCAGCCGTATGGCTTGGTAGCTGGATCGTTAAAGACAGTCAACCGCCCGCGGTCATACCCGCACCCGGTGCAATTCTGTTAGGCAGCATCGGCGTAGGTCTTGTCGGCTGGCTGAAAAGACGCAGAACATTGTAAGAATATTATCAGAATAAAAACTAAAGGGCTGTGAGCATCCACTTGTCGCCCTTTTTTCATTAACTCAGTCAATCCATACAGGTCATTGTAGAGATTATTTCTTCTGATATGGCCGCTGGTATGTATTTTTTGAGTTTGTTTCTTATATACACGAAACTCTGCCCATTTTTTTCAAAAACAATCAACATTTCCTCGTTCAGAATCGCCTTAATAAGTGAGGTAGTTCAATGTTTCAAATTAGGTTTGGGGGAATTATTGAAAGGAGAATGAACATGAGAAAGTGGATTATTGCCGGATTATGTCTTATGTTGCTAGCAATCCTGGGTGCTAAGTTTACTGTAAATCCGAGTCGGTTTGACCCATATAAGAACTTCAAGTTTCGAGTTAAGTGGGACGGCAAGTACGTAGCGGGGGTCAGCAAGGTCAGCAGGCTCAGGCGAACCACCGAGGTGGTCAGGCACCGGGAAGGCGGTGATCCCAGCAGCACCCGAAAGTCACCCGGACGCACTGAGTATGATTCCATCACCATGGAGCGCGGCGTCACCCACGACATCGAGTTTGAGAGATGGGCCAACAAAGTCTGGAACTACGGATCGGGACTTGGTGCAGAGGTTTCGCTTAAAGACTTTCGTAAAGACATAATTATCGAGCTTTACAATGAAGCCGGCCAGTTAGTCATTGCGTATAAAGTCTTTCGTTGCTGGGTTTCCGAATATCAGGCTCTCCCTGAGTTGGGTGCCAATGCTAACAAGGTGGCAATTGAATCGATAGTGCTGCAGAACGAAGGTTGGGAGCGTGATACAGAGGTCACCGAACCAGAGGAGAAAGTGGTTTTTAATTGAAAATCTGACTTTTACAATCAATATTCAGGATATGGTATCACCCCGATTGCTCCGATTTTCAATGAACCATCTGAAATAAATTTTCGCTTATTTTGAAATGAAAAAGTTTAATCACCCAAGGCGAAGTATGTCTTTATGTGCCTTTTAACAGTTCAACCACTTCCTGAGCACTTTCGGCATGAACCAGAGCCTTACAAAAAGCCTTTGAGCGGGCCAGTTTTGCTATTTCTGCAAGAGCTTCGACGTGAGGGCCGGAAAGTTCAGGTGAGGCCACTAAAAGGAAAAAGAGATTTGTCGGCTGGCCATCCATCGAGTCAAAATCGATTCCCTGATGGGCAATACCAATATCAAACTTCAGGCTTGCCACGGCAGCACTTTTACAATGTGGTACTGCAATACCCTGCTCCAGTCCGGTACTCTGTTTATCTTCACGATCCTGCACCCCTTCCAGTACGGCATCAAAATCATCAATTTCACCGGCGTCCTTCAATATCTGGACAAGCTCGCGCAAAATATCAGGCTTGTCCTGCGAGACCAGTGGGATTTTTACAATTTTCTCTATAACCAGGTCAATCAAGGTCATACTATACTTCTCCTGAAATTCTATAATGAAAAAACAACATTAATACATATTCATTCAATTTTTACGTTATACGAGCGACTCGTACATTTCCCAGACTCTATCTTCATCTTTGACCATTAAGACAGAACATGGAACAGCGCGCATGGCTCGTTCGGTTTCATCAAAAAATTCATCCCTTCTGCTCCTGATTCTGGACAACTCACCAATAACCAGAAGGTCAACATCGTCGGCCTCAACGGAATCGACTATTTCCCTATGCACATTCCCCCTGCTTCTTTTTTTAATAACCGATACTCCTTTTTTAGCGGCAAGCTCATTGATATAATTAAGATACCTCTCGGCATCGGCTTCCATATCATGCTCATATTCAACCTGCT
This sequence comes from uncultured bacterium, assembly GCA_965369645.1. GTDB lineage: Bacteria > Planctomycetota > Phycisphaerae > Sedimentisphaerales > Anaerobacaceae > NIOZ-UU13. Next base: position 5,854 of record CBDURK010000046.1, read on the forward strand.
CATCTTTCAGGAATATCCTTGCTTTAAGGAGGTCTTCCACGGCCCTGGTATTGATAACGTAGTAGGCAATAAGCTCTGCTCCGGAAGATGAAGCAAGACAAATCGCATACTGAGCGGCAGTAACAGACTGTTCGGTTCCATCGACATAGACCATTATTTTTTTAATGGGATTACTCACGCTTTTTCTCCATCGTTTCGGCGCCTTTTTTTCTCAAGGTTTCCCTTAACCAATTTCATAAGAATAAACATATCCCGTTCATTCTCTTCAAGCCTGCCTTCAATATAATAAACAGTTTCCTTCAGATTGGGAACTGCAATTTTTTCAAGTGCATTGACCTTTCTTATAGTCTTTTTTACTTCGTTGGCAAGTCTCAATACGGATATTTTCAACTCGGAGAGTTTTCCAAGCAGCCTGAGTGCCTCTTTGAAAAACTGCAAAGAGCTGTCAATCCAGAAACTGGTCCCCATGGGGCTGTAGTACGGAGAGTGTTCGACGAATGTTGTTTCAATTACGGGAAGGCTGATACCCATGACCCTTCTGGTTCGTATGGTAATGTCCGTTGAAATATTGACAGCCCCGGTCAGGTATTGAACTTTAAGTTTTCCCATGTCCAAAACCGTCTCTTCGAGTGCTTTATATGCCTTGGCGAGGGCATTTTCAACTCGGCTCTGAAAATCCACAGTCTGGTCAACGAGTGCCAGAAGCTCGATGATCAGGATATTTCTTTTCTGGTCCAAAAGCTCATAGCCCTGCTGAGCAAACTTCAGGTCATTTCTGAGTCTGAGTAAATTTGTTTTCGTAGGTGCGTAATTAAGCTGCGCCATTATTAATACCCGCTATGCTCCGTAGTATTTCTCTATTTCCTCTTCGGTAATCCTGTGCAACTCTTCGACAGGGAGGAGCTTTAAGACTTCCCATCCGAGAGAGAGTGTCTGTTCGATACTTCGATCTTCGTCTTTTCGCTGCGAAACAAACTTCTGCTCAAACTCTCTTCCGAATTCAAGATAATCATGGTCCAGAGGGGTCAGCTCCTCTTCTCCGATAACAGAAGCGAGATTTCGTACATCTTTTACATAACTATAGGCCGCAAAGAGCTGGCTTGCAAGATGAGGATGGTCTTCTCTGGTCATTCCCTCACCGATACCATCTTTCATCAAACGTGAAAGAGAGGGCAGCCCTGCAATTGGCGGATAAATACCTCTACCATCCATCTCTCTTTCGAATACGATCTGGCCTTCGGTGATATATCCGGAAAGGTCTGGTACCGGATGAGATATATCGTCATTCGGCATTGTCAATATAGGTAGTGACGTAATCGAGCCATTATGTCCTTTAATCATTCCGGAGCGTTCATAAAGCTCGGCAAGGTCTGAATAGAGATATCCCGGATAGCCTTTTCGTGATGGTATCTCGCCGCGGATAGTGGATATTTCACGCAGGGATTCACAATAATTCGTCATATCGGTCATGATAACAAGAACGTGCATATCCTCGTTGAATGCCAGGTGCTCGGCAAGGGTAAGGGCAGTTCTCGGGGTAATGAGCCGCTCGATTGAAGGGTCGTCGGCAAGAGAGAGAAACAGTGCTACATTTTCGAGCACGCCGCTTTCCTCGAAGGAGCGAATGAAAAACTGTGCAACATCATGCTTTACTCCCATTGCGGCAAAGACAACGGCAAATTCGGTGTCTGTTCCGCGTATCTTTGCCTGCCGGGCAATCTGAGCGGCCAATTCATTATGGGGCAGGCCGTTACCGGAAAAAATAGGAAGTTTCTGGCCCCGGATAAGTGTGTTCATTCCGTCAATAACAGATATACCTGTCTGTATAAAATCGCGGGGATACTGCCGAGCGGTCGGATTAATCGCCATTCCATTAACGTCCAGCTCGATGTCGCTGCGCTGCGGCGGGCCTCCATCGATGGGATGGCCTAAACCGTTAAATACTCGCCCGAGCATGTCCTTTGAAACAGAAATGGTAAGCGGGCGTCCTGAAAAACGTATCCGAGTATTCGGAAGTGTAAGGCCTGTGGTGCCTTCAAAAATCTGTACAACAACAGCATTGGTTGACGATTCGAGAACAATTCCCAGCCTTACCTTACCATCGGTGTCAACACACTCAATAAGCTCCCTGTATCCAACAGGGTGTGTGTTACTGACAAAAATGAGGGGGCCATCGATTTTATCAACGCCGATATACTCACGTCCCGAAAGAAGATGTCGGTTTTCCTGTTCAAGCATGCAAGGCCTCCAGTTGGTCCATTGAACGCTCGAGGCGTGCTTCGATTTTATCGAGACCTGATAGATTTTCGTTAGGTATGGAAAATTTCATTTTAACTATATCCTGATATACTTTTATTTTTCTGAGCTTAATAAGGGTTGTTCCATTTTTAATCGCCTGAAAGCCGCGTTTCCAGTATGTAACAATGATGTGCAGCATTTTTGCCTGTTTCTCAACAATTGAGAATGTGTCAATTTTATCGTACGCATTCTGCTGAAGAAAGGCGTTCTTAAACAACGTACAAACTTCGAGGATAAATCTCTGGGTATCGGGCAGAGCGTCCGGGCCGACAAGTTTTACCACCTGTTGAAGACGCACTTCCTTGTGCAGCAATTCCATTATTTCGGTACGGTCCTCAAGCCATTCGGTTCCGACCTGGTCGGTCCACCATGAGGACATCTCTTCGAGATATTCACTGTAACTGTCAATCCACGAGATGGCAGGATAGTGGCGTGCATTGGCAAGGTTTCTGTCAAGACCCCAGAAACATCGGATAAACCTTTTTGTGTGCTGGGTGACAGGTTCGGAAAAATCACCTGCCGGCGGAGAGACTGCACCAATTATAGTAACGGAACCGAGCTCGCCATTAAGTGTTTCCATCGAGCCTGCACGTTCATAGAATTCGGCTATTTTTGTCGGGAGGTAAGCGGGGAATCCTTCCTCTGCGGGCATTTCTTCCATACGGCCGGAAAGTTCTCGGAGGGCTTCTGCCCATCGCGATGTAGAATCTGCCATTACGGCAACATCATATCCCTGGTCTCTGAAATATTCGGCCATAGTTATTCCGGTGTAGATACTTGCTTCCCTTGCTGAAACGGGCATATTGGAAGTGTTGGCTATCAGGATAGTGCGTTCCATAAGAGAATGGCCGCTTCGCGGGTCAATCAGTTTCGGAAATTCAGTGAGTACATCGGTGATTTCATTCCCCCGTTCCCCACAACCAATATATACAATAAGATCAGCGTCGCACCATTTTGCCAGGGCCTGCTGCGTCATTGTTTTTCCGGTGCCGAAGCCGCCGGGAATAGAAACAGTGCCTCCTTTTGCGACGGGAAACAGTGTGTCAATAACCCGCTGGCCGGTAATAAGCGGAATATCAAGAGGAAGACGGTTTTGTGTCGGACGCTGAACTCGTATAGGCCATTTGTGCATCAGAAAAAGGTCTTTGATTTGTGATTCGTCAGTTCTTAATACAGCAATCACATCTTCTACGGTATAGTCTCCTTCCGGAACTACCGACTCAAGGATGCCTTTATCCGAAGGCGAAACGAGGATTTTATGAAGGATATTTTCCGTTTCCTGAACAGTACCAAGGACCATTCCGCCGGAGATGTTATCGCCTTCTTTTACCGAGGGAATAAAATGCCATTTTTTCTCTCTGTTCAATGAGGGGACTGATATTCCCCGCTTGATATAAATGTCCGACGTTTTCCGGATAGCTTCAAGAGGTCTCTGGATGCCATCATAAATAGTACCTATCATGCCCGGGCCGAGTTCGACCGAAAGCTGCATACCCGCTCCATAAACAGGGGCATAAGGAGCAATTCCGGTCGTGTCTTCATAAACCTGAACGACAGCACAGTCCGAATCAAGCTTAATAAGCTCACCAATGAGATTTTCTTCACCAACTCTGACCAGTTCGAACATATGAGCATCGGTAATTCCCATCACCTCTATTACAGGGCCGTTGACCCGTTTAACCTGTCCTATAATTCTGTCACTCATAATTATTCTTTTCTATCGTCAGCCAATACGGCATTGTAAATTAACGTTTGAATTTCACGCTGGTTTCGCAACATTCGCGTTTTAACCTGATTATTAAATGCGGTACGCCCATCAGCAGCAGTCAGAACAACACCCTGATATTTCAGGGGCCCGGCATCAGAGAGTTTAAGCTGCGCCTGCTTATTAGTTTGTATATGGATTATTTCCTTTACCTCCGAAAGCAGTCGGTCATTTATCAGTGCCCGCTCCTTTTGAGAGGCATTGATTTGGGCAGCTTCGGCACCCAGGCCAATGAATGCCTCTGCAATCCAGTTTATCAGAACAGACCTGTAATTTTCATCACCGGCTATCGAAGCAAGCTTATTTTCAACCCTGTCCATAATTTCTTTTATTAAATCGCTGCGAACAGACATCGAATGACGCTTGAGTTCAAGATTAACAGCCAACAATATCTTTCTCTTTACAGCCTGGGCCTGCCTTTGCGCTTCGCCGCGGGTGTCATTCAACAGGGCCTCGATTTTCTTCTCAGAGTATTTCCTTTTCTCGGCGGCCCGTTTTTCGGCTTCCTTTAGAATTTCTTCTTCTTCAACGCGAGCATCTGATTCAATGCCTGAGATTAGCTCGGTTTTCCCTTTTTCTGCTGATTCCATAGATACTTATACCTTTTTTGAATATATTCTCTTTCCGGTATTACGAAAAAGTAGAAAGAGTTTCGAAAATCATAATTTTATCCCGATAGCAGTATTTACCATTTCTTTGATTCCGGGCCTGCCGGGTTTCGAACCATTTCTGTCCGGTATCTCCACAACAAGCGGAAAACTTGCAGTAAACAGAAATTTATCCACCATTGGACGAATCATATCTGCAATCCGTTCGGTAATAATAATAATACCGGTGTCCTTGTCCTGGAGTGTTGCTTTAAAAGCACGTTGTGCTTGGTCCGGATTCGTAACAACTTTCCCGGAGACTCCCACAACCCCAAACCCAAGGACCGTATCTTCATCGCCTATAATCGAGTATTTCATTTTATATCTATATCTTACCGAGAATCATCAAAGCCGTAATAAAACCAAATACAACAAGTCCTTCAGCAAGCGCCACAAAAATCAGGGCCTGACCCGCAATCTGCGGTTTTTCAGCAATCGCCCCCATGGCTGCTGCACCAACATGAGAAATCGCAATGCCGGCCCCGATAGCTCCAAGACCAAAAGCAATAGAAGCGGCAATAAGTCCATATTTCATAACATTGGCTTTGTTCGTGGACATTTCCGGCTCCGAGTCTATGGTTTGTTCATCGTTCGACGACTCCGCAAAAACACTGGTACAAAATACTGTTCCAATGATCGCCATCAACGTAAAAAGCGCAATAACACTCTGGGTAATGTGTGATTTTAATTTTCTTTCAGGTTCATTCATATCATTCTTTCCTTTCTTAATTTAAGCTATTACCTAATGAAATTGGTGTATATAACTTTCCCGTTCCGTGAAAAAATTTCGTAAAGAATTCATAGTAATTAAGCCTCAAAGCCTGTATTCCCGCAGAAAGACCTTCGAGGCCGATAACCAGTATATTTCCGAGTATAAGAATTATAACAGACATAATACCCGAAGTCATTTCAGCAAGGGTAAAAAAGGAAATCATCAAACAGACATGAGCGATGCCAAGTCCGGCCACCCGCATGAAAGAGAGGGTATTGGAAAGATAGCCGCTGAAAATCTCAAGAAGCTCAACAATCCACTGCATTAAGAAAGTGAGAATCGTAAAAATATCCAACTTTTTGTCGGAGTGTCCCGACGTATGTTTAAGGTAATGATAAGGTTCTTTAATAAAGATTAACAGTGAGGGCAGCCCTACCAGAACAAACAGTATTATCCCCGGTGGAAATTCCTTGTAATTGTGCCCTACCATATAAGATGCAATATATATACCTCCGGCATAAATCCACCCCCCGAGAATACCCCCTTTATCAAAAAACAGCTCCATCCACCTTCCGGTCCGGATTATATTAATCCAGTTAAAGAGCAGGCCGAGAAAAATAACGGAAATACCGAAATATATAGTAAGTGACAGTATGTCAAAAACGCTGCTGATTGCTGAATTGTGGGCACTATGGCCGGCGATAATTCCATGAAAATCAAACCAGAGCGGCTTAAAAAGACCCGTCCCGAAAAATGACCCGAATAGAGCCCCAAATAATATTGAGGACAGGCCGCACCAGATAAGAAGCCATGAAAGATTGTATAAACCTTTCTTTTGCTCATTATTCTTTAGACGATACACACCCAAGATGCCGAGTAATGACAGAATACAACCCTGTCCGATATCAGGAAACATAAGTCCGAACATAGACAGATACACGGGCATTACAAACGGAGTAGGGTCAATAGTGCCATATTGAGGAATACCGAAATTACTTACCAGCATCTGAAAAGGAGCTAATATCTTCGGATTATTAAACTGAACAGGGACCTGGTCAGCGATAGTATCCTTACTCTCGGCTTCACTCCATTCCAGGTAACATCGGTTTTCGGATGCCTTTTCGATTGTTTCGTTTAGTTTTTCTTTTTTCGAGAGTGGCAGCCAGCCTGAAAAAATGACCGTCCGGGAAGAAGATTTGAAATTGGTCTGAATTATGCCAAAAAGCTCGTGGACACGCAGATTAACCCATACATCTCTTAGGTATTTCTCTTCTCTTTTTACCAGGTTATTTGCCTTTGTTTCATATTTTTTCTGTTCGTCTATTAATTTGTCGAGTTTTACAGAAAGTTCTTTGAAAACATCCTCTTTAACCGACTGCAACTCGTCCGGCAGCTCAATCTGAGTCCATTCGGCCTTAAGAAGGAATTTACCAAAATGTTCTCTATCTCTTTTCATTGAAATCAGT
>CBDURK010000047.1:0-12709 GCA_965369645.1 uncultured bacterium
GCAACTTCAATTGTTGACGCTGATTCTTGAACTTTGAGTCTCTGTTCCTCCGGTCCTCAGTGAGACTCTGGAAGTGTCAATTATCAAAAACATCCTCGTCCTCTTTTCGCCATGCAGGTTCTACTATGCACAGGAATTTCAAGTCGGAATTTCCTGTATTTTCGATATATTGCAACGAATCCGGAGGAATGTAAACAGCACACTCAGGACCAACTTCGTGTGAATCATCATCTATGTGCATCAGACCTTCTCCGGCGGTTATATAATAAACCTCGGCTGCCTTAAGTTTATGCGGTTTGGTCATTTGGCCGGCCCGGACCTCTGCATGAGCCAGGCTGTAATGAATTTGCAGGCCTGTTTTTTCGGGATGTAAAAGCTCTCGCAGAATTGAATCATCACCTGCGATGAATTCCCGGCAGTCTTTCAAATACTTCAAGAACATAATCAGCCACCGAATAAAATCAACCTTTCAACTTATTTTCAATGCCCCCAGTTTGTGTCCACAGGAAAACAATGCCCTGTTTTGAATGGCAGCTTATCGCTTCTTAAGCAGTATATCATATTCGGTTTGAAACCGAAGTTTATGCTTGACTTCTTCCTCGGCTAATGCCAAAAGCACTTCTTGCGATTTCTCATCGGTAACGTTTGCCGCCAAATTTACATAAGTTCTGAATGCCGCTTCTTCCTTTTCCATGGCCAGCAAAAGCATATCCTTGTAATCCATATCCAAAGGTGACGGATCGTTTGAAACAATATAGCTTCTCTCTGGCCGGGTTGGGTTTTGCTCAACTGCAATAGTTTGGCCCAGCTTCATGACTTCCAGTTCCAGCTTGGCCTTATGCTCTAATTCTTCTTTAGCTAATTCTTCAAAAGCCACACTTATACGCTGATCTGCCACGGCGCTCGCCAATGCCAGGTAAAAGTTGTATGCTTCCACCTCTTTGTCAATTGCAAGCTGCAAAATCTCGTCATCGCACTCAGGTTCTGCCATTTTCTCTTTCTCTTTATAGCATTGAATTGGTAACTACATCATCTTAAACAATGAACCAAATAAACCGTGAACTTTCATACAATACCATACTCGGAATTTCCGAATCCGTCAAAACGAAATAGTAAACAATAGGCATTCAATAATCAATTGTAAAGTCTTCACTTGTTGGGATTTGAATTGCTTATTGACTTCAACGGATTATAATAAAGAAGCTATGGAAGAAAATTTATGCAGGCGGGTAATCTTGCCTCATATAAGTATTTTTGTAGAGAATAGTTTAAAAAACAATCTAATCCCTGATGTGTGGAGGTAACGTTTATGACAAGTTCCGTAACCAATGTAAACAGGCGCAGGTTCCTGCAGATTAGCTCAGGTTCGGTTGCCGCAATGTTCTTGCCCCAAATTACCGTTAATGCAGAGGAAACCTCGAAAACACAGCCGAACATCCTCTGGATTAGTTGCGAGGACATCAGTCCGGACCTTGGCTGTTATGGTGATAGTTACGCAGTTTCCCCAAACATCGACAAACTTGCCTCTCAGGGTGTGCGATATGATAACGTATATTCGCACTCCGGAGTTTGTGCCCCGACACGCTCGGGTATCATCACCGGAATGTACACAACCACTATTGGGACACATCATATGCGCTGCAAGGGCGTACCGCCGGCGTATGTGAAATGTTTCAGTGAGTACCTCAGGGCTGCCGGATATTATTGCACTAATAACTCCAAAACCGATTATCAATTTAATCCTCCGCTAAGCGCATGGGACCAAAGCAGCCGCAAGGCACATTGGCGAGGCCGTGCCGAAGGCCAGCCGTTCTTTGCTGTTTTCAATTTCACTATTTCACACGAAAGCAAGATTCGCGACAGAAGTAAAGCTATGCTAAAGCGTTTGGCGGATCTTGGGCCGAACGAGAAACACGACCCGGCTAAAGCCGTCCTGCCGCCTTACTATCCTGATACACCGATTGTTCGAAAAGACTGGGCTCAGTATTACGATGTTATTACGCTTGTGGATAAGCAGGTTGGTGACATTCTCAAGCAGCTCGAAGACGAGGGCCTTGCCGATAATACGATAGTGTGGTTCTGGGGCGACCACGGGCGAGGCCTGCCCCGTGGCAAGCGATGGATTTATGATTCGGGTCTGAGAGTCCCGCTGGTTATTCGCGTACCAAAGAAGTTAAGAGCCCTTGCAATGCCGGGAGTTCCCGAAGCACTCAAACCCGGCACTGCAAACGACGACCTGGTGGCTTTTATTGATTTTGCGCCTACTATGCTGTCTCTCGCTGATATAAAGATACCAAAGCACATACAGGGCAAGGCTTTCTTAGGTGCTCAAAAGGCCCAGCCGCGAGAGTATATTTTCGCTGCAAGGGACAGGATGGATGAAGCGTATGACCTTATCCGCGCGGTGCGTGACAAGCGTTACAAATATATTCGAAACTATATGTGGCACTTGACCCGGGGCCAGGATATCAACTATATGAACCAGATGCCGACGATGCAGGAGATGCGCCGTCTCAATGCAGAAGGGAAACTAAAGGGACCTCAGAAGCAGTATTTTGAGGAAACCAAGCCCGTTGAAGAATTATATGACACGCTTAGCGACCCGCATGAGGTTAATAATCTGACCGGTAATCCTAAGTATAAAAAGGTGCTTGAGCGAATGCGCAAAGCTCATAAAAAATGGGTGAAAGAAACCGGTGATATCGGATTGATTCCTGAGCCTGAATTTGATGAAATGAAGCGGCCCGAAGGTAAGTACCGGGAAACCTCGGAACCTGTTTTCTGGTCGCCGAAATGGCAGCCGGGTCAGGATGCGCGTCGAATTACAATCGCCTGTCCGACAGCCGGAGCTTCGATAGTTTACAGAATAACCGGCGACGGAGTGGCTCAGACCGATTGGAAACTGTACAAAAAATCCTTATGGCTTACCCCTGGTAAAACACTGCACGCCAAAGCATGTCGCATCGGTTTTAAGGACAGCGGCGAGGGACGGTTCAAATTTGATGACAAAGTCACAACGTCACAGCGTCCTCGGACACCTGCTAAAGACCCCCGGCACTGGCGGAATAAGCTCAGTCGAACCGACTTACTCGAAAGCCTGAGCAGGATTAAAGAGTTGGACGGCCAGGGCCCAAAAGCAATACCAAAATATCTCAGGGCTTTGGGGCATAAGTACGCCCCTGTTCGTTACTGGGCTGTGATTGGTTTGCATAATAATTGCAAAAGCTCCTCCGATATCACGCGTGCAAAGACGGCGTTTGGGAAATCGCTCAAAGATTCCGCAGCAATTGTCCGTATCGCAGCGGCCCACGCGATGTGCGACTGGGGTCAGGAGAAAGAGGCACTGCCAGTTTTAGCTGAAGCACTGAAAGATAAGACAGATAAAGCCCGGCTGTATGCGATTATTGCTCTGAATAAAATTGGCGAAAAGGCCCGGCCGGCCCTGCCTCATATTAAGATTGCCCTTAAGGATTCGGATAACTACGTACAGCGGGTAGTACGTACAACAATCGAACAATTGGAAAAATAAATAGGACACGAAGCCCATATAAAATGTGGGTCCGAATAGATTAAGTCACCGAGCTTATAATTAAAAATGCAGGTTATTTTTCTTGCCTGTATTGGGATAAAACAGGGAGTAGAAAATGTGGAAGCGATTTGTCTTTAGAGTATTGGTCGTTGTTTGTTTCGGTGGGATTATTTTACGAGGTGTTCAGGCGAAGGAATTAGTAGCCAACCCGACGTTTAAAGTATCCGGCGATGAGCAATTACCAAACGGTTGGTCTCTCTGGAAACCTGTACTGCAAAAGACGGCATGCCGACTTGAAAATATTGACGAAGGGCTTTTGATTAAAGCGGCCGGCGACCCATACGCTGTCGGTGGTGTGTATCAGAAAATCAGAGGTATTGATAGTGGACAGGCTTATGCGATTAAAGCGGTTTGTAAATTACGAAATATTTCCAATCCTTATCAGTCGATACTGGCGCGTATAATCTGGAGCCGTAATGGCAGGTCACTTCATCCGGCGGGCATGTTGTTGCGAGGGCCGACGATTAAAGGAGATATAGCGAGTTTTGAAGATGTGCTTGTCGCACCTGAAGGAGCTGATGGCGCACAATTGTCACTGGATATTAAATGGCCCGGCGACGGTTCGGTTATTTGGAAGAAGGTGAGTTTACAGCCGACGGCCCGGCCGGGGCCGCGCAAGGTGAAAATTGGGACTGTGTATCTAAGACCTAGACAAAGTACACCGGAAAATAATCTTAAGCTATGGTGTAAACAGATTGATGCCGCCGGTAAGCTCGGACTGGATATTGTATGCCTTGGTGAGGCCATTACTATAGTTGGGACCGATTGTACGGTAGAAGACTGTGCCAAACCCATACCTGGCCCCGTTACTTCGCAGTTGGCTAAAGCTGCAAGGAGAAATCGTATTTGGGTAGTGGCCGGTGTTACAGAACGCTCTGGCGATGTTGTTTACAATACCGCTGTCCTGCTGGACCGTAAGGGACGGATTGCGGGCAAATACAGAAAGGTTCATCTGCCCCGTGAGGAATGGAAGAATGGTATCAGGCCGGGTGACGCCTATCCTGTTTTTGAGACGGATTTCGGAAAGGTGGCAATTCAGATTTGTTACGACTGGTTTTTCCCCGAACCGGCTGAAATTTTTGCCCTCAAGGGAGCGGAGATTATCTTCGCTCCAACCTGGGGAAATACACTGCCTGACCAGGCCGGTCGGGTGGATGGTGAATCGACATTTCGGGTTCGGGCACGTGATAACGGACTCTATATGGTTCCATCTGTGTACAGCGGTAATAGTCTTATCATTGACCCGATGGGAAGAATACTGGCCAACAGTGAGGGCAAAGAAGGCGTCTTCTGGGCCCAGGTTGATCTTAATGTGCGTGAAAGTCTTAAATGGGTCGGTTACTGGCGCTCCATTGGCCCGCGTCACCGCATGATAAAGAGTTATGGACCATTGCTAAAAGCGCCGCGCAGCTCAAAATACTGATTTGTGGCCCATCGCTTGCAAGCAGTGGCGACGCTTATAAATAGAATTTATTTTTTTTTAACAGCGAGAGTATAAATCGACCTTTGGTCTTTGAGATATTTGCGTTCGAAGTTTGTGCCGACCCATTCTCCTTTATCTGCGCCAACCGTGGGGAGGAATTGAATTTCTTCAAGTTCTTTCTTTTGATTGGCGATTACCTCTTGTATTACCTCGAAATAATCTTCGTGGTCGGTGGCGATTTTTAATTGTCCCCCCGTCTTTAAGCAGCGGATTAGATGCTCCAGGTTGGCCGGGCTGATAAAACGTCTTTTGTGGTGACGTTTTTTCGGCCAGGGATCGGGAAAATAAATATGGAAACACTCTACGGAGCTGTCACTAATAAAATCAGCCAAAAAAACAGCGGCATCGGTCCGGATTATTCGCACGTTTGTTAAGCCCCATCGGCCGATGCGGTCAACTGCGTGGCGGTAGTATTTACGGGCCCATTCGATACCGAGGAAATTGTCACTCGCTCTGGCTCTTGCTTGATTAACCAGGAAGGTCCCTTTGCCCGAACCGATCTCGATATGGACCGGGCCGGTACGTCCGAAAATCCGGACAAAATCGATTCTGCTGTCTATGTCCTCGGCTTTTAGTAAGACCGAAGAATATTCCTTTAATGTACGTGCCATTTGTAAAATCAAGTCAAAAAAACACATTAAAACGATAACGAGCATTCAACAGATGCATTATACAGAATAACAGTCGTTTGGGCTAAGGTTGAAATTACTTTTATGATTTTGCTCGGATTAAAGTGAGCCTGCGGACTGTTCGATAAGAATCAATGAACCTGAGTGTTGGCTGATACGTATTCATTATAGGACTGAATCGTAGAAGCCAGGATAAGGAAGCCCTAAAATGATTCTACAACTGGTCAGAACAAAGCGTAAGCAGATTTTAGTAGATATTGATACCCAGAAGGACTTTCTACTCGCAGGTGGCAAAGCTTGCATCGGAAACCACAGAAGAGTTTTGGCGCATATTCGAAGGGTCATGGCCTGGGCAAGATTCAAGAATGTCCCCATAATTTCCACTGCTGAGGTTCACGCCAATCATAATGGAGAGACACAGGTTGATTACTGTATTGATGGTACCGAGGGGCAGAAGAAAATACGTTACACATTATTTAATAACCGTATAAGTTTTACCGCCGATGGAAATACTGATTTGCCGAGAGATATACTGCGAAAGTACAAGCAGGTCATACTTCATAAGCGGTGCATTGACCCGTTTATTGAGCCGCGGATTGACAGATTGCTCAGTGAAGTGCGAGCCAGCGAGTTTATTGTCGTTGGCATCAGTATCGAGGGTGCTGTTGGGGCCACGGCACTGGGATTATTACAGCGAGGCAAGCAGGTGACTGTTATAGTCGATGCAGTAGGCTCACATAATAAAAGGGAAGCCAAGCTTGCACTTCGCAAGATGGAGACTAAGGGAGCGAAGTTGATTGAAACCAAGCGATTAGCCGGAGTCTCACAGCTAAGGCATATTGGCGTGTGTGATTGTGAGAGCTGTCGGCGTTTAGGCCGGAAAGCGACAGTTGGCGCACCGGATAAAAATTAGCCTCTGACTTATGTACTGAGAATTCAGCTTATTCAGCAAATATTTTTTCGACACCTCATCATTCATTTAGCTTTATATTTATCTAATCTTGATTACACTTTATTATTCTCAACTTTTAGCATAAACTTTGTGCCGGGATCGAATGCATAGTATGGCTGTTTTGTGCATTGTTGTATTTCATTCTTTTAATTAATATTTTCGATTTAATGACTTTTCTATAAAAAGAAATTATCAAATTACTTACTGCATAGGTTGATACTGTTGCAATAAGATACTTTACTAACGAAGGAATCGCAGTATTAAGCATGGCTAATGCTATTCCACCGATAACTATCACATGAATGATATAAATATAGTAAGAATTTCTATTCAGCTCTTCAAGGATAGCGTCAACCGCCTCCGTCACCGGAAGCGGGCCGCGTTTCTTGAGTTTGTCCTTGAGAGTGCCGGCCCCGGCGATCTCCATCGTGATTACAGGGAAGCCCTCGATTTCCTCGCTGCCGAAAATGTAGAGACTGTTCGGATGGTTGATGCCTGCGGCCAGGCGACCTTCGCGGAGAAACCGCTGCCGCATGTCCGGCGAATCCAGTTGTTGCCCCAGCATTTTCAGGGCGACGCGGCGACCGGTGGCAATCTGTTCAGCTTCGTAAACCGTGCCCATGCCGCCGCGCCCGAGCAATCCAAGCAGCCGGTAGCCGCCGAATTCACAGGGGAACTCCGGAGGGCCCATAAAGCGACAGTGATTCGCCTGACGCCAGCGAGACGGTCTCGAACTTGCCGCTGGGTGGCTCCAGGACGCCTGACATAAGGCAGGCGGGGCAGAGATTTTCGGTTGATTCGCGCCGAATCACCGCTCCACAGCGCTTGCATTTATCCTTTTCGGAAGCGTTCATGAATCAATCTCCAAATTGTTACATGCTCTAAGTTTCATTCACTTCTTCCTGAAAGAAAAATGCCGGCCGGTTACAGAAAAAAAAGATTAAATTCCTGTTTTTCCACATTTCTTCTTCAGTCGCATACCGAAGAAAAACCGCACCACATTGAAACGTCTGACGGGTAGCTCGTACAGGAGCAAGATCAAGGGAAACGATACCACGGCGATGATCAAAAACTTAGGCAGAATACCCATATTCCAGGGGATCACGAACCAACCGACGCAGACGATGACCGTCTGGTGGAGCAGGTAGAAGGGCAGCACCGTCTCGTTGGCATATGCCAGCACCTTATTATTGAAATTCAGGTACTTTGCCCCCAGACTCAGCATAAAGAAGACCGCGAACCAACTGCTTCCGCGACAAAGATTTCTCATATTCAATAAGATTTGATAGGGCACATCCATCAATGAGACTGGTGTTGGGTCAGAGCCCAATAGCGATATAAAAAGAGGCACTACGCCACAAAGTACAATCCACAGGCCCAGGCAGACCCATCCATGCATCTTAATGCTTTCGGTAAAGCGCTTATCGGTCGCAATGATGTAGCCTATAACAAAGAAGGTAGAGTACCACACAAAAGCGCCCCATGTGCTTGATCCACCGTTGCGCGCGCCTTCGAAGAAGATCAGCGTGAGGACTATGGGTATCAAGAATAGGAATATGCCGCCCCGGCGATTAGACCACCCGGCCAGTCTTTCGATCAAGCGTTGACCAGGTTTTGATTTGAAACAAAGAAGCAGTGGCAGGGTCACCAGCGAGATAAGAAACAGATATTGAAGAAACCACAAATGGCCGGGATAGGGCACTGGCAGCAGACCATGGGGTGATTCAAGATGAAATTCCCAGCGGCTAAAATAGAGTGGAAGACTCTCCAGGAAGGTACCGCTAATCCGCTGATTACTAAAGGATTCAATGTAATACTGAGGCGGGCAGAGGAAAAACAAGCCCGCCGTATAGAGAGGTATCAGAAGCCGCTTGACCCTCTCCCATAGATACTTTCCGCCGGACCTGGACCTCAACACGTACCAGGAGCCGACGCCGGAAAGCAGGAAGAAAAGTTCCATGAGCCAGGGCCAGAGCAAACTACCCCTTAACACATCCACCACGAAGCTCGTCTCGGCGTTTTTTAACGGAAAGTTAAAGAGTTCTGTATCGAAAAAGCGAGCACAGTGGAAGATGAAAACTGCCAGCATTGCGATGACCCGCAGCCAATCGATATCGTATCTTCGTTCCTTTATGATTTTTCATCCTTTCATTTGGCAGAATGCTAATTCTTTCTCGGTAATCCGTCAGCCGGTTACAGAAAATATTCACCGCCTCCGTAAAACTGCGACCAGATAGCGCATTTCATCGTCGAGGTCCGCTTCATTGCTGACCGTCTCCGCGATGGCGGCCCGAAGCAGCTTGCGGTAACGTTGCCGCAGCCGGTGCACCGCAACCTTGACCGCCCCCTCGCTCATGCCTAATCGCGCCGCAATTTCCTCCCGGGGCGACTCCTCTTCCCCGGTGAGACTGCCCTTAAGCGCGTCATACTGTTTGCTCTTACCGGCATTTGCCATTTCGTCGCGCAGCTCTTGCAGAGCCCCGGCAATGGTTTCCAGCGCCCATTCGCGATCGAACAAATGTTCCGGATTATCCGACTGCTCCGATGCTCCGGCGTATCGACCCTCCGGATCAAGTGCATCCCATTCGATGATTTGCACCTGCCCGCCGCGCTTCTGCCTTTGGGCTCGATGCCATTCATTAGCCAGGAAATGCTTCATCGCGCCCAGCAGGTAAGAGCGAAACCGCCCCCGCTCCCGGTCCGCCGAGGCAAATCCATCCGTTTCGATGATTTGTGCAAAAAAAGCTTGCGTAAGGTCCTGGGCGTCATCCGCTGAATACCCCCGGCTGCGCACGAAGGCATAGAGCGGATACCAATAAGTCCGGCAAAGTTCCTCGAGCGCCTCTCGGGCGCGCGTCTGGCTCGCCTCGCCGGGCTTGGCCGCGCCCACAAGGCTCCAGTGAGTAGTGGCAAATTGTCGCTGACCGGGCGGATCTTTCATATGCTTACTCTAACCTGACATTTCCCTATGAGTTAATTGTCTTTTTATTTTGGTATAATTCTCTTTCATGAGGTATTCTATCGCACCAGAGTTGTTGGACACTGAATAAAACATAATCATGCTACATTATGTGACGCACCGCAAGCATTTATCTGAGCTTGAGCAGGAGTTTGATATAAAGAATAGTCGAAACTGGCTTGAATCGTCTCCATGAGCTTTATACTATCAAAATCATGTTCATTTGTCACGGACTACTTGGGAAATCCGGGATTACGTTACATTGATACAAACTCAATACACTACACTATTGTCTTATTGGGAATTTTAATCATTGACATAGTTGGCTGTCCGTAATATCTTATTTCCATATTTGTAACCAATTCGGGAACAATGATTTTGAGGAAGGAAATCATGATGAAACAATGCAGAAGGTTGCAATATTCGGAAAGATGTAATTCAATAAATCTCCGGCATTGGGCATGGTTCGCTTTAACTGTACTGTGGATATTGGCTCTTGGCAGCGGATATGGGCAGGCTCAGGGTCTTAATGCCAATACTCCCTCCGGCGACGATGTTAGTGCCGGAAAACTTCCGATTCAGGTAAACGGGGTGTTTCCGAATCTGACGGTTATGGCCCCGGGCTTGGGCAGTAACTCGGAAGCCGGCATTGGAGCGCTGATTCCCTGGGCGGACAAGCTGTGGGCGATTGGGTATGTTTCGCACATTAAGGGTAAGGGGCTCGGTCTTTATGAGATAAGCGAAGATATGACGATGCGGCGGCATCCGGCCTCGATTACCGGAACTTTTGCAAATCGGATGGCACACTGGCCATCAGGGCAGGCGTTCATCGGCCCCCACGCCATCCATGCCGATGGAAACGTTCGAACAATTGAAGCACTTAAGAACTATCGTTTGACCGCCACTGTCAGCCATTTGACCGACCCTAAAAATAAAGTCTATTTCCTTGGTATGGAAGGCCGCTTCTGGGAAGTTGACGTGCATAGCCTTAAAGCAAAGCTCCTGTTCAATCTGGTTAAAGAGCTGGAAATCAAAAATGCCAAAGAGCATTTCAAAAGTGCTTACACCGCCCAGGGCCGGGTTGTTGTTGCCAACAATACTTATGACCAGAAGGAGTTTCTTGGCCTCAGAGATGCCGGGCGATTGGCCGAGTGGGATGGTAAAAAATGGACGATAATCGAGCGAAATCCTTTCGTGGAAGTGCACGGCAATGCATCAGGTGACTCTTACGGAGGTAATACGATTTACGCCACGGGCTGGACGAAATCTTCTGTTGTGCTTCGCGTGCTCGTTCAGGGTAAATGGCTTCGATATCTGCTTCCCAAGGCCGGTCACTCATGGGATCATGCATGGAACACCGAATGGATGCGTATCCGTCAAGCTCAGACCGAACGGTTTTTGATGGATATTCACGGGATGTTTTACGACCTTCCGCCTTTTGCTTATGATGGGCAGATATGGGGGATTCGTCCAATTTGCAGTCATTTGCGAGTGGTTCCTGATTTTTGCTACTGGCGCGGATTATTTGTTATGGCTTCCGGCCAGATTGACCATGACCAGGGACAGCCTCAGTCGGGTTTGTGGTTTGGAAATATTGATGACTTGTGGTCGATGGGTAAGCCCTCCGGCTGGGGCGGGCCCTGGTGGCAAACACCTGTCAAAGCCGGAACGCTCTCGGACCCGTTTCTTATGACCGGCTTCGATAAGAAGGTCGTGCATTTTGCTCATGACTCAAGGCAGGATGTATGGTTTTGGATAGAGGTTGATTTTCTCGGTAACGGAACGTGGAAATCGTACGAACCGGTTAAAGTCCCGGGCGAGAGAGGATATAACTACCACGTTTTCCCGGATGGTTTTTCAGCGCACTGGGTAAGGATCGGAGTAAGTGACGATTGCAAAGCGACCGCGTACTTTATGTACAATTAGTCCGGAAATTTGCCGGTTTTTATGAGTTCTTTTTAGACTTTTGAAAAAAAGATTTGACTATTAATATCTGTTCTTGAAAATATTGTTGCAAGAGCATCCGGTTCCCTTAAGCTAAAGAACACGAAAGTATGTAATAGCACAGGAGTATTCGATATGAAACATAAAATCCAAAAATTAAGGTCCGTTGTAATTAGCGTGATGCTTCTGCTTTTTGTTATGACCACTGTGGCTCCAAAATCGGCCCAGGCTCAGGATTTGTTGAAATTCGAAAAGCGGATGACGGAATTTACATTGGACAACGGCATGAAATTCTTAGTCCTTGAACGGCACGAAGCTCCGGTGGTTTCATTCCACACTTACGCCGATGTTGGTGCCGTTGACGAGGTCAAGGGAATCACAGGTATGGCACATCTGTTTGAGCATATGGCATTTAAGGGAACCAGGACTGTTGGCACCACAGACTACGAGTCGGAAGCTAAAGCTTTGGCACTGGCCGACCACGCATTTGGAGCGATGAAAATCGAGCGAAGGAAAGGCGACAGGGCGGATAAAGAAAAGCTGGAGGAACTGCAGAAACAATTAAAAGAAGCTCAGGAAGAAGGCCAAAAATATCTTCTCCATGATGAATTTGAGGAGGCATTTGTTCGGGAAGGTGGCGCGGGTTTCAATGCTTATACAAGCCAGGATGCTACTCAGTATATAGTCAGTCTTCCTTCTAATAAAATTGAACTTTGGATGTCTATGGAATCTGACCGGTTCGGCAATCCGGTATTGCGGGAATTCTATAAAGAAAAAGACGTGGTAATGGAGGAGCGGCGTATGACCACCGAAAGCCGGCCTGTCGGACGCCTGTTAGAGGAATTTTTAGCCATTGCTTACAAAGCCCATCCTTACGGTGAACCGATAGTGGGGCATATGAGTGATATAGAGACTCTCACGCGCAGCGAAGCTGAGATGTTTTTCAAAAAGTATTATTTACCGAGCAATCTGACCGTTGCGATAGTCGGGGATGTAAATCCGCAGCAAATAAAAGAGCTGGCGGAAAGATATTTTGGTCGAATTCCCGCCGGTCCAAAGCCGGACCCGGTGGAAACAGTCGAACCTCCACAGCTCGGCCAGCGCCGCGTAATTGTACAGGACCCTGCGCAGCCTTTTGTACTGATTGGTTATC
>CBDURK010000048.1:0-12617 GCA_965369645.1 uncultured bacterium
CAAAAAAGTGAACGCTATGTTTATGTTGATATTTGTTTAATCAACAAATAAATATTGTTTACAGGGAGGTAATTTATCCCTGAGTCACTTGCAGAATCGAATTCCGAACGCCGTCCACCTTGGTGGCAGTCGATTGGACCGGCACTTATTACCGCATGTGTAGTTTTCGGAGCAGGCAGTTTGTTAATAAGTTCCAACGTCGGAGCTAATTATGGGTATGAATTACTCTGGCTGCTTATCCTGACCGGCTTGCTGA
This sequence comes from uncultured bacterium, assembly GCA_965369645.1. Classification (GTDB taxonomy): domain Bacteria; phylum Planctomycetota; class Phycisphaerae; order Sedimentisphaerales; family Anaerobacaceae; genus NIOZ-UU13. The sequence continues at coordinate 257 of CBDURK010000048.1, forward strand.
TGGGTACATTTGTAACGATGGGTGCTCGGATTGGTGTTGTCGGTGGCGCCACACCCTGCAAATTGGTCGCCGACCGTCTGGGCCGGCCTGCCGCTGCTGTAGTCGGTATCACTCTCTGCCTTATTTGTACTTCTTTTCAATTTTCCAATAATCTGGCCGTCGCCGCCGCTGCCGATGCACTCGGAGTTGCGCGTCTCTTTGGTGATCAGGAGCAAATGGCCGAGAAAACCAGGAGCCTTATAAACAGTGGTGTGCTGCTGACATTCAATGCGTTAATCATAACTCTTGTCTTTACATTGAAACAGGTCTATCGGGCACTGGAACGGATTATGAAAGTTATGGTGGCGGTGATCTTAGTATCCTTTTTGGCCAATCTCTTTCTTGTGCGTCCGGATATCGGTGAATTGTTAAAAGGTTTAATTCCGCACCTTCCGGAAGGCATATCGATAGGTTTGCCAAGCCGTGGTGAAAGCGGCGTTGCAGATCCTATGCTGCTTATTGGAGCGATGCTCGGTACGACTTTTTCAGTGGCTGCTGCGTTATATCAGGGCAATCTTGTAAGAGAAAAAGGATGGACAATTAGAGAATATGACCGTGGGATTGGTGACGCCATCGCGGGGGTTGCTGTCCTGACCGGAGTAAGTGCGATTATTATGATGACCAGCGGTACGGTCCTTCGGGGTCAGCCTGCCAATGATATAAGCGTATTAGCTACACAACTACGGCCACTGCTTGGTACGACCACCCACGTACTCTTTTGTGTGGGATTGTTAGCTGTGGCGACGAATCCCTTTATTATTAATTCGATGATTGGCGGCAGTATATTAGCTGACGGACTCGGCAAGCCTTCCGGATTAAGTGACCGTTGGTCTCGGCGTTTCACGGTCGTGGTTCTGCTGGTCGGCATGGTCGTAGCGATGATTGTCCTACATACACCGGTTAAAAAGATTGACGCGATTATTTTTGGCCAGGCCCTTACGGTTGTCGGCAATCCCTTGATGGCTATTACGATACTTTGGCTTGCAAACCGAAAAGACATCATGGGCGAAAGGCGGAATAAGCTTATTCACAACATCCTGGGCGGAATAGGCCTTCTGGTTGTTATATTTATGGCAATTCGGGTCTTGTGTCTCATTGTGATAAAGTTAACTTGATTATTGCTCTTGTAACGTGTTGAACATGAATTTTAACGAGAAGGCTTAGATATGATAGATATATCTGCATTAGATGAACGTGCCCTGGAGAATATTCTAAGCGAGCCTGCCGATGAGACCAAAGAGATAATTTCCAGCCTGAATGGAGACATCGTTGTTTTAGGTGCCGGGGGCAAGATGGGACCGACTCTCTCTATGATGCTCAAAAAAGCGTCGAGTGACAAAAATATTTATGCTGTCTCCCGGTTCAGCGATGAAAACGTCCGAAACAGAATAGAGGATGCGGGTGTTAAAACCATTCAGATTGATTTGCTTGATGAGTCACTTTATTCGCAATTGCCAGATGTGAAAAATGTATTCTATTTAGCAGGTATGAAGTTCGGAGCAACGGGAAATCAGCCCTTGACGTGGGCGATGAACAGTTTTTTGCCGGGTCTTGTAGCAAAGCATTATAAAAAGTCTCGCATCGTAGTGTTCTCTACGGGTAATGTTTATCCGTTGGTTGAAATCAATAGCGGGGGAGCATGCGAAGATACTGCACCTGAACCGATAGGAGAATATGCCCAGTCATGCCTCGGAAGAGAACGAATGTTTGAGTATTTCTCACAGCTTAACAATACACCGGTGACTATAGCAAGACTCAATTATGCAAATGAACCTCGATATGGCATTATTGTCGATATAGCCCGAAAGATTCTAAATGATAAACCTATTGACCTAACGATGGGAGCGGTGAATCTAATATGGCAGAGGGATGCGAATGATTATATCATTCGCTCAATCAGTCTTGCAAAATCGCCACCGGCGGTTCTTAATGTAACAGGGCCGGATACATTATTGGTACGTCAATTAGCTGAGCAAATTGGCAAGGAATTGAAAATTAAACCGAAATTTGTATCACAGAAGGCGCAAACAGCTCTGCTTTCAAACGCTTCTTTGTGTTTCAATAAGTTTGGTTCACTCCAGACGGAATTAAGTGAGATGATTTCGTTAATCGTCAAGTGGGTTGCATCGGGCAAAACAGTGTTAAACAAACCGACTAAATATGATATTCGTAATGGTAAATTCTAAGACTTTATCTAATGCTGAGTTCACACATAATCGATAAGCTGCGTTCGGGTTGCGTTATTCCCGCTCACCCGCTTGCTCTAAAGCAGGATGGGGGAATCGACGAGCGTCATCAAAAGGCTTTGACCCGTTATTACATAGCTTCCGGGGCGGGCGGCCTGGCTGTGGGCGTACATACGACTCAGTTTGCCATTCACGAGCATAAAATTGGTTTATACCAGCCGGTGCTGGAACTTGCTGCAGAGACAGCGAAGAAATATGCTGAGTCCACAGATTGCGGTGAACCGATAATGATCGCCGGCATACTTGGTGACGTTGATAATGCCGTTAAAGAAGCTCAACTTGCGGCAGAGATGGGCTATCACATCGGACTGCTTTCACTTACCGCTCTAAAGGGCAAATCAATTGATGAGCTTATAGGCCATGCCAAACAGGTAGCTGAAGTGATACCTATTATGGGATTCTATCTGCAGGAAGTAATAAGCCAAATGGTTCTGCCTGCCGAATTCTGGCGAAAGTTCGTTGAGATACCAAACGTCCTTGCTGTAAAAATTGCTCCGTTTAATAGATATCAAACGCTCGATGTTCTCGAAGCAGTAGCCCATTCAGGCCGGTCAGATGAAATAGCATTATATACAGGCAACGATGACAACATAATTTGCGATTTACTCACGAGGTATAAGTTTAATGTTGACGGTCGGCCGGTTTCGCTTCGTATTGTCGGCGGCCTGCTTGGTCAGTGGGCTTGCTGGACAAAAAGGGCGGTTGAATGCCTCGATCGTATTAAGACCATTTGCGAGAGCGAAAGTGCAATTCCGCAGGATATGTTGACATTGTCTAATCAATTGACACTGGCAAATAAGGCAATTTTCGATGCAGACAATCATTTCTCCGGTTGCATTCCGGGTATATCCTATGTCTTAAAGCAACAGGGTCTTTTAGAGCATGTTGGAACACTTAATCCTGACGAACAACTCTCGCCCGGCCAAGCCGCTATGATTGATAAAATAAGAAGCAGCTATCCACATCTTACCGATGATGATTTTATAACAGATAACCTTCATAAATGGCTATCATCCTGAATATGTCACAGGTGCTGAGAAATATTCGCTGGCAGTTTATGAGCAAATAGATTATACTATTGCTTGTTTTTGGAGAGAAATTCTTATGTCTCTTTTTTTAATTTTTGGAGAGGGTAAAATGACTCAGCAGAAAAAAACATACCATCGTTCGAAAACCGAATACTTTAAGCTAAGCAATTTATCCATAATCATACGGCTTATTTGTATAACTTTGGCGTTGTTGATCTTTTGTGTTCCATGCATGGCTGCCAATAGAGCAGTAATTGGAGCAAGCAATGCGGATAAGCAGCTTGCTGAGTATTTCCATCACCAGACGAGGCAACTCAGCGAAAAATGCCTAAAGAATATTAAAACTCTGGATGACTGGAAAAACAAACGGCTGATTTACCGAAAACAACTATTCGAAATGCTCGGGCTTGAGCCACTGCCAAAAAAGACCGACCTCAAACCTGTCATTACCGGCACAGTTGAGCATGATGAGTTTACCGTCGAGAACATTCATTTTCAGTCTCGACCGGGCCTTTATGTAACTGCTAACCTGTATATTCCAAGAGAACTCGAAAAACCGGCACCGGCTATCCTTTATGTCTGCGGCCACGGGCCCACCAAAAAAAATAATATAAGCTATGGCAATAAGGTCAGCTATCAGCGACATGCCGCATGGTTTGCACGGCACGGCTATGTCTGCCTGATTATTGATACTCTCCAGATGGGTGAGATCGAAGCAATTCATCATGGTACGTACCGGTACGATATGTGGTGGTGGAACAGCCGGGGCTATACATCAGCCGGCGTTGAGGCGTGGAACTGCATCCGTTCTCTGGATTACCTCCAGAGCCGCAAGGAAGTGGATAAAGATCGAATTGGTGTGACGGGGCGATCCGGCGGCGGGGCGTATAGCTGGTGGATTGCTGCATTGGATGACAGAATCAAAGTTGCTGTTCCTGTGGCTGGCATAACCGACCTTCAAAACCACGTTGTTGATGGCTGTGTCGAGGGCCATTGTGATTGTATGTATATTGTGAACACATATCGATGGAATTATCCCATCGTGGCGGCTTTAGTTGCACCGCGTCCTCTATTAATTTCCAACAGCGACAAGGATACAATCTTCCCACTGGATGGTGTTGTTCGCGTGCACGAAAAGGTGCGGGAAATTTACAGGTTGTATGATGCGGATGACAAGCTCGGCCTGCAAATTACAGAAGGTCCTCACAAAGACACCCAGGAACTTCGGATACATGCCTTTGTGTGGTTTAATCGTTTTCTGAAAAATGAAAATCCACTGATCGATACTCCGGCCGTGCCTTTTTTTGAGCCGGAGCAGTTAAAGGTTTTCGACGAGCTTCCTGCTGACGAGATAAACACTAAGATACAGGAATCGTTTGTGCCCCAAGCCGCTGATCCGGAGGTACCTAAATCGGCTAAAAAGTGGGCAAAGCAGCGTAAAAGCTGGATGAAAGCTCTTCGGAAGAAGTCATTCCGCGGCTGGCCGAGGCAGGCACAGGCCGGCCCACTTGATATCCAGCGTGTATTTTCTGTCAAACGCGAAGGTATTCATTTTAGAGCTTTTGATTTCACGAGCCAGCCTCATGTTCGCTTGCGTTTATACCTGACAAGCAGAGCCGGGCTTGATAAACCTGATTCGGTTACGATGAACGTACTGGAAGGCAAAGGAAGATCCAAGTGGTTGGGTGTTATGAGGGTTGGTTTTGAAAATGAGCTTAGTGATCAAATATTACCTGAGCCTGATATAAACATCTTCAGAAAATTTCAGGAAATGTCAATAAATTCGAATCAGGTAATTGCTTGCATAGCTCCTCGAGGAATTGGATCTGATGCTTGGAATGATGACCAGCGCAAGCAAATACAAATCCGCCGGCGTTTTATGATGCTGGGCCAGACGGTCGATGGCATGCGGGTCTGGGACGTAAGGCGGGCCATTCAGGCTTTGCGAACTTTTGAATCATTCAAAGATGCACCCGTGACTCTTACGGGTAGGGACAAAACTGCCGGCATCGCATTATATGCCTCTCTGTTCGAGCCTGACATTACCCGGCTCTATCTACGTCATTTACCTACCACTCATCGAGATGGTCCGACATTCCTGAACGTGATGCGTTATCTGAATATACCGCAAGCCGTAGCGATGGCTGTCGAACGAAGTCAAGTCCGGCTAATTCAGGACCATGACTTAGGATGGCAATTTCCACAGGACGTAGCTGAAAGCCTTGGCTGGCCCGCGGATAAATTCCAGGTGCATGTAGACTCAAACAACAATCATGAGCCTTAGATTGCTATATGGCTATCAGGAATGTTATCGGAATCATATTTCTCGTTCCCCGGGCAATAACTTGGCCTCAATGTGATATATGTTCTTGTTCTGGAAAGGTTTATGTTTTTGATAACCGGATTTCATATAAAGCACATATAGGCTCAATCTTTTATTTTTTATTTAACTTGGTCAAAATTTCTTCCGATACAACTCCTAAGTGTAGTGGGAAATATATAATGTCAATGGTTCGACGAGCTTACCATCCTGAGCATAGTCGAAGAAAAGAAAGAGCAAGAAATGGGAATTAAAAATCTACCAAAAGATGTTCTTCTCGTTGAACTGCCTTCCAAGAGTCCCAAAATAACTATTCAGCTTAAAGCTGTTAATGAAACTGTGAGCAAGAAAGGTAGCAGCGACGTCATAATTGATTTTCACAGAGTTGAGATAATCAATTCTGCAAATATAAGCAACCTGTTAATATTGCACAATATGTTAGAGAATGCCGGACATCGGCTTATTTTGTGCAATGTTGCCACTGTAACCAAGTGCATTTTTGTAGTGGCCGGCCTTAATGAAGTTTTTGAATTTGTTGATAACCAATCTAAGGCCCGTGCGACTGTTGAACAAGCCAAGTAGCTTCTCAGCTCGATTATCGATTCTCATATATTTTTGCTCACCACAGAATTTTCATGTACTGCCTGTTATATACTTAGTAGAGGTCAGAAATTTTCCCTTATGTATTTAACAGCATTATTGAAGATAGTGATTCCGTCGCTTGCCGGCTTTTCTTTTAGGCGTGACCAGTGCGGATGATGAGTAGGCCTTACGAACCTTTCCGGGTGCGGCATAAGTCCCAGTACCCGGCCGGTAGTGTCCGTCAGGCCGGCTATCGAGTCCATTGATCCGTTCGGATTAATCGGATAGGCCCCTTCATTGCTGTTTTCATCTACGTATTTCAAAGCAACGTGTCCGTCCGACTTTAATTTGTCCAAGGCAGCATCATCTTTTGTGACAATTTTACCCTCGGCATGTGCTACGGGAAGATAGATTTGTCTGCCCGACTCGATGAAAACACACTTATCTGTTTGAGGAGCCAGATACACCCATCTGTCCTCGAATTTACCGCTGTCATTATTGGTAATAGTAATCTCTTGCTGATTGTTGTTAGAATTGTTGCCCGGCAGAATTCCAGTTTTAACGAGGACCTGAAATCCGTTGCAGATTCCAAGAACTAATTTGCCCTCGTCGATAAATTTCCGGATCGGTTCATAAAGGTGATGCCTGATTTGGTTTGCCAGGATTTTACCAGCGGCCACGTCATCACCATAGCTGAATCCACCGGGAAAAACAATTATCTGGTATTCATCCAGAAGAGTTTTGTCCTCGATTATCCTGTTTATGTGTGTACGCTGTGCTTTTGCACCCGCTAATTCGAGTGCATGCTCTGTTTCCAAATCACAGTTTATACCTGCAGCTCGCAGGACTATCGCTTTAACTTCCGTCATTTTTTACCTTTTCAATTCCTTTGATAAAACCCACAGATTTCTTACCAATCTAATGGTTTTTGCCAGGCCTGCTTTAATGAATCTATTTCAGATTCTATAATAACATTGCCGTCTTCTGCCTTTATGATAAGCGTTTTTTCTTGTGTTACTTTCCCAATCTGGCCGAATGGTAAATTGAGCATCATCTTTGCGAAGGCATCAAATTTTTCCGGTTCGATTTCCACTATATAGCGTGAGTTCGACTCACTGAATAATTGAGCATCTGTCCGGGTGCAATCTTCGCTTCTCGGCAGACCACGCAGGTCGGCTGTTATCCCGAGCCCGCCGGCGAAGGCCATCTCTGCAAGAGCTACTGCCAGGCCGCCTTCAGAGCAGTCGTGACAACTTACCAAAAGACCCTGTGCTATCGCTTCTGAAATCTTTTGGGCGGTTTTGGGGGCCGTCCCCAAATCTAAACTCGGTACATTCGCTCCGAGGTGGCCTTTGATTTTGTAATAATGTGAGCCGCCTAATTCGTTTTTTGTTTCACCGACGACAAACAGCAGGTTCGAAGCCCTTTTGGCGTCCATCGTCACGCACTTGTTTATATCATCGACGATTGAGATTGCACTTATTAAAAGTGTCGATGGTATGGATATTTGTGTCCCGTCTTCGCAGGAGAATTCATTATTCAGTGAATCCTTGCCGGAGATAAATGGTGCTTCGAATGCCATTGCCCCGTCGTAGCATGCCTGTGATGCTCGGACTAATGGGCCTAACGTTTCGGGTTTTGTGCAATCGCCCCAGCAATAATTATCCAGCAGAGCAATTCTATCAGCCCGGCCGCCTACACATACCAGATTCCTAATGGCCTCGTCGATTCCCGACAGCGCCATCCAGTACGGGTCGATATCACCGTAAAGAGGATTCATTCCACAGCTAACAGCAATGCCTTTGTCCGAATTGAACTTTGGCTGTACTACTGCTGCATCACCTGGGCCGTCATTGTTCACGCCGGTCAGCGGTTTGATAACTGAGCCACCCTGCACCTCATGGTCATATTGGCGAATCACCCATTCCTTGCTGGCGACATTATAGGCCGAGAGGATTTGCTCAAGCTCTTTATTGTAATTATCTTTTACAGGTATGTTTGGTTCGGTGAGCTGACGACCTTTCCAGACGGCTTTGCGTGAGTATTTTGGCACACCATTGTGCAGGAATTCCATATCCAGCTCCGCAACTTGCTGGCCGTTGTATCGTAATCTCAATTTTTTATCGCTCGTGAATTTGCCTATTACAGTTGACTCAACATTTTCGTCGTTGAAGATTTTTGTTATCGCTTCCAGGTTTTCCGGCTTTACGGCTATCACCATTCTTTCCTGTGCTTCACTGATCCAGATTTCCGTATAATTTAGGCCCGCATACTTTAACGGTGATTTTTCCAAATCGACTTCCGCTCCGAGCTCTTCACCCATTTCTCCCACGGCACTGCTCAAACCGCCAGCTCCGCAGTCAGTGATTGCTTCGTACAAACCAGCCTCGTTTGCTTGTAGCAACACGTCTAACATTTTCTTTTCCACTATCGGATTGCCAATTTGAACGGCGTGTGAAAAGATTGTTTCGTGTTCGTGTGTCATTTGGCCGCTTGAAAAGGTAGCGCCATGTATCCCGTCCCTGCCAATCCGGCCACCGACCATAATTATAAGATTTCCGCTTTGAGGATTCTTAAAGCACTTGTCTTTGTCCATTATGCCGATATTGCCGCAATAGACCAGTGGATTGGCCATGTATCTGTCGTCGAAGTAAATTGCACCGTTGACCGTTGGGATCCCCATTCTGTTGCCGTAGTCACGAACACCGGCAACAACGCCTTTCATAATCCTTCTTGGATGCAAAACTCCTTTGGGGATGTCATCGATATTTTTGTCTGGTTCTCCGAAGCAGAATATATCTGTATTGGCGATTGGCCTGGCACCCATCCCGGTCCCCATTGGGTCACGAATTACACCGCCTATACCCGTAGCTGCTCCGCCGTAAGGATCAAGTGCCGATGGATGATTGTGAGTTTCAACTTTGAAACATATCGCCGAGTCTTTATCGAATTCTATCACGCCCGCGTTATCGGCAAACACCGATATACACCAGTCTTTATCAAGTTGTTTAGTTGCTTTAAAAACGGTCTCTTTAAGCAAATCGTCAAAATGCACCTGTTCGCCGTTGATTGACATATCGACCGAGCTTTTGAGAGTTTTATGCACGCAGTGTTCGCTCCATGTCTGAGCGATCGATTCCAGCTCAATGTCACTGGGCTCTCTGCCGAGCTGCTGATAGTATTTCTTAATGGTCTGCATCTCGACGAGATTCAAAAACAGGTCCTTTTCTTTACTCAGGGCTGTAAGCTGGTCATCATTAAGCTCGCATATGGGCCAGTTTACAATCTGCAATTCATAGGGTTTGAGATGTGGGCTTGGCGGTTCTGCTTCATTGCCTATCACACAATCTTCAATACAGTCGTTCGATAAAATTTTCTGGGCGATTTTATCTGTCTGTTTTTGTGTAATCTCGCCCAATAGGACATACTTTCGGGCGGTTCTAACATGGTCGGCTTTCACGCCCATATCGGCAATTGCCGTCATCACGGATTCTGCCACCGGATCGGTAACCCCGCTTTTAAGGTGTACTTCGATGAGTGTTGCCTTCGCCAGGCCTGCTGGCGCACTGCTTCTGCCTATGTAGTACTCTTCGCAGACCGGATCGGCCAGGAGTTCATCTGCCACACGCTCGACAAAAATCTTATCAATATCCGCCTCGATAAGAAAGACTTTCGCCGATTGAACCACCTGTACTGAGCTAATACCCAGTTCATTAATATCTTCCAGAATGCTCTTGCCATGTACGTCGGAAAAACCCGATCGATTAAAAACCTCTACTCGCCACTGCTTCACAATATTAGTTCCTTCTTTTTATATTTGTATTTTATGAGTATCGCCCGTTTCGTCCTTGCCTTCTCAAGCAGTTGTTCGATTTGTTGTTTATTTTCTTTTTTTATTGCCTTTTTAATTTTCACCAATTCAGCGATGATTTTGTCTATACCTTTTGTTGTGTTGTTTACGTTTGTCAGTAGTACATCGGACCAGATATTAGCAGGTCCCGATGCGATTCTCGATGTATCTATAAATCCTTTTCCGGCAAATTTCAACTCTTCTTTATTATTGGCGTTGATTAATGCCGTTGCTGCTACATGCGGTAAATGGCTTACATTTGCAAATATTCTATCGTGTACTTTCGGCGTCATTAACTTCACGGAGCAACCGAGTTTTGACCAGAAACTTTTCAGTGTTTGCAGCGCCTTCCGGTCAGTCTTTTTTGTCGTTGTAAGAATACACATTGCCCCTTCGAACAAATCATCTCTGGCAAATTCGATTCCCCTTTGCTCGGACCCGGCAATTGGATGCGAGCCGATATAGTGAATCCTCTTTGGCAGCTTCTTCGCTGCCCACCGGTGGGGCAGAATCTTTGTCGAACCTACATCAGTAACAATGCAGCCATCGGGTAATGAATTGGCGATTTCACTGAATATTTTCTCGAATGTCATTATGGGTGTAGCTAAAATGACAAGGTCTGCACATGATATGCTTGATTTGAGGCAATCTACGATATCGGATGACACTGATAGTTTTCTCGCTTTATTGCGAGTGGAGGACCGATGTGAGTAACCTATTACTTTTACTCGGGAAAAAGAGCGTAAAACCGCCAGCGAAACCGAGCCGCCCAAAAGCCCCAATCCTATAACAGATATATTTCTTAAGTCTTTCATACACAAGGAATTATGGAATATTGCATCAATATATATTATATTTAAAAATACTGTACAACCACTCAATTGTCAATTTTTTTCTTTGATTTCACCTTTTAAAGTGCTATCATTCTCTATTTAAAAAGGGGCCCGTTATTTATGGGCAATTTTTTTGTAACTTTTTTAAATAATATAGAGAGATATCAATATAGCTAAAATGCCAGATAATAACAATAGACTTAGCAATGGTGGCCACCTTGAATTTGAGGATAAAGTTGCCGACCATGATAGCCAAATGAATGAGCTGCGCAAGCTCGGTTCAATCAAAGGCATTGATTATTCCGCCGAAATTCGTCAGCTCCAGCGTCAGCAGGTTATCGAACTGAAGCGAATCTATTCAAATCTCACCGCCTGGCAAACTGTCCAGGTGGCACGTCATCCGAACAGGCCTGTCCTTTCTGATTACCTTAGCTTAATGGTAAAGGATTTTCGTGAATTACACGGCGATAGATGCTTTGGCGACGACCGAGCGATTGTAACTGGTCTTGGTCACATTGGAAGGGAAAGGGTATTGATTGTCGGCCAAAATAAAGGCAAAACAACAAAGCAAAAGATTGCCTGTAATTTCGGAAGCCCGAATCCTGAGGGATATCGCAAGGCAATGGCCAAAATGAAATTTGCTGAAAAGTTTGGTATTCCTATCGTTACTCTCATTGACACTCCGGGTGCATATCCGGGCATTGGTGCCGAAGAGCGTGGCCAGGCTCAGGCAATAGCTGTTAATCTTCATCAGATGTCACTCTTGAAGGTGCCTATAATATGTATTGTCATTGGGGAAGGGGGGTCAGGCGGTGCTCTTGGAATAGGCGTAGGTGACAAGCTGGCAATGCTTGAATTTGCATATTACTCGGTAATATCACCTGAAGGTTGTGCTGCAATCTTGTGGCGTGATGGCTCGCAGGCGCCTAAAGCTGCTGAGGCGCTTAAATTAACGAGTAAGGATTTACATAAGCTTGGGTTGGTTGACACCGTAATTAATGAGCCGCTTGGTGGTGCACATCGTAATCTTCACGATACAGTTTACAATGTTGAGAAATATATTGTAAAGACATTGCGGGACCTCAAACGCACAAAACTCGATAATATGCTTGATAACAGATACAAAAAATTGCGATCTATAGGCGTCAGTCCTGCAGAGAAATTACGACGCAAAACTCAGGCTGGCAAAGATAGAATGAAAGAAGCGCTGGAAGGCATCTCAACCAAACGAAAACGAATCCCCGCTAAGGTCTAATATCGTTGTGTGTTTATTAATTTTTCCTTGGAATATTAGTCCTCAAGCAGTTCCAAAAGCTTCAAAAATACTTAAGAAGTAAATTGTAGAATCATCTTAAGATTGAGATACTCACGTTGGATATCTAATCAAAGAGCGTGAAGCGTGATAGGATTTATAATCGGTTGATTTGAATTACTATTCTGGTGCTGAAAAAGATAAAAGTATT
>CBDURK010000049.1:0-12551 GCA_965369645.1 uncultured bacterium
TATCTCTAAGACCGATACTTTTTCACCTGCTCGGTTTGTTTCTGTATGAATACAGACGGCACTTAGTTGCCCTAATGAGCTTTCTTTCGCGGCTGTCTTCAGAATTTTATCTATCTCGTCTATGCTGCTTTTGTCAATACATCCCATGCCTATTGAAATGTGCGGCAGGCAGTTCTCTTTATCCAGCACAATTTTGTCGGCGTATTGTTTCAGAAGTTCTTTATTGGCAGCGATGGCCTTATCCGCCATCTCTCCCGATGGTAACAGTACAACGTCAACCGCTATTTCCGCCATCAGGCTAATCTCTGTAAAACAGTGTTACCTTTTTATATCAAATTGCATCAATTCGACCGATATCTTTCAGCGGTAGTCGTCGGCCAGCTCGAACATCGCAAGGATTCGCTCGAGCGCATCATACGGGGACGTGCCGATATCCACTGTTAATTTGTCGTCCCTGTTGGAAATAGTAATTACGTTTCCTGCTGCGAACAGGATATTGCTGGATGTCCGTTGATGGTTCGTTCGGGTTTTAACCTGAAACGATGCCAACGATGCATGAGCCAGGAACTGAACATCCGTTGCCAGAGCGGCTATTGGCTGTCCCTTACTATTTTTGCCAAGGTCACTTAGTCTGATGTTAAACGTTTTTGGCTTGCCGGTGAGCAGGGCTACGGACCCGTGGCGATAGTAGAAGTCACTCTGGGCCTGTGCCTGACCGACTTTGGCAAGCTGCTCCCTGGCTTCCGAAGGCTGGTCTGCTCCCGGGCAGAACATGACCGTGGGTTGATGTGCCAGATAATCTTTCAGCAGCAGTCCCAGTCCCACGGGAGCGCCGTCTTCGAGGGACAACAGGCTTGTCACATCACCGGTCACCGTGTAGAAATTCGAGCCCGTAACCGGTCGCCCGGCCGGCCCGAAGGGGATTGTATCATCGAAGTCATCTGCATAGAGATGAATTGCCACTCCAACCTGGCGGAGGTTTCCCGCACAGGCCATCCGCCGCGCTTGATGTCTGGCCTGGCTCAGCGCCGGTAACAGTATCGCGATCAACAGACTCAGGATACCTATCACCACCAGCAGCTCAATAAGAGTAAAGCCGCCGTACCGGTCCCTGTTTACATTCGATGGATAGTGTATCTTACGCATTTTATTTCTCGAACACAGGGATTGTAATACACTTTGACCGATTATGTTCACAAAAATCTTTTATTCCGTCGAATCTGAAATCGGCTCTGGCAGCGATTCCGCCAGGCGGACATGGTCCAGATCCCAGAATCCCCCCGGCATACCAACCGCACGCAAGGCTGTGCCTATGGCCTTGCCCGCCCATGCATCGCCGGACTGCACCGTCGGCAGATACAAAGAGAAATCTGTCGTTTGCGTTGAAGGCAGATCCGTTGCTTCTACCGTTCGGCTCACAATGTCCACAACATCGTTCCCATCGCGATAGAAAAGCACAAGTTCGAGAGTATCGATTGGTTCTATGCTTGATGGCGGAAATCGACCGGAAACACACACCGCTGCTGTCAGGCGGTAGTTACAACCTGCCTTGTAAGAAGCGTTAAGGTCCTGCTCCAGACTGTTACCCAACTCAGAGCCAAGGAAGGCAAGTTGGTTTCCGTCGGTATTGACTATGTGATCATTACTGTCTGCTGGAGTATTGGCGAATACACCTGTATTACTGCTGGCAAAAGTGTCGATATCGATTTCTGTCCACATATCGACAAGTGGTAATGCCGGGAAGCCGTTCGGATCAATAAAAGGAGCTTCGAACGAAGCATTCTCGATGGGAATCGATACGGGTAACGATTCGACGAGTCTCACGTTATCCAAATCCCAGAATCCTCCCGGCATACCCATTGCTCGTAACGCAACGCCTATGGACTTACCCGCCCAGGCGTCGCCGGATTGTACCGTCGGCAGGTGCAGCGAGAAATCCACCAACTGCTGTGGAAACAGGCCAATAGCATCCACCGTCTGGCGTACGATGTCCACCATGACATTGCTCTCATCACGATAGAAGAGTACCAGTTCAAGGGTATCCACCGGCTCTACGGTCGATGGTGGGAATCTGCTGGATATACCCACCGCTACGGTCAGACGGTAATCGCAGCCTACTATGTAATTGGCATTAAGGTCTTGTTCCAAACCGTTACCCAACTCAGAACCAAGGAAGACTAATTGGTTTCCATCGGGATTGACTATATGATCCGTTTTGCCGTCGGGAGTATTGGCGAATACTCCTGTATTAGTGCTGCCCTGTGTATCATTGTCTGTCTCTATCCACGCTTCAACAAATGGTAATGCCGGAAAAGCGTTCGGATCAACAACAGGGGCCTCGAACGAAGCGTTCTCTATCCGAATCGATACAGGTAACGACTCAATGAGCCGCACATTATCCAGGTCCCAGAATCCTCCCGGCATCCCTGCCGCACGCAGGGCAACGCCTATGGCCTTGCCAGACCAGGCATCGCCGGACTTTACCTTTGGAAGGTGCAGCGAGAAATCCATTAACTGAGTTGATGACAGCCCCGTTACTTCGACCGCCTTGCTCACAATGTCCACAACATCGTTCCCATCGCGATAGAAGAGCACCAGTTCGAGGGTATCGACCGGTTCCAAGCTTGATGGCGGGAATTGACTGGAAACACCCACCGCAACTGTCAGGCGGTAGTTACAACCTGCCTTGTAATCAGCATTAAGGTCCTGCTCCAGACCGTTACCCAACTCAGAGCCTAAGAAGGCAAGTTGATTTCCATCGGCATTAACAATGTGGTCCGGATTACCCGCCGGCGTATTTCCGAACACGCCTGTATTGCTGCTGGACAGGCTATCGAGGTCGATTTCCGTCCACTGGTCCACAAATGGTAATGCCGGAAAGCCGTTGGGGTCCACCACCGGGGCCTCGAACGAAGCGTTCTCTATGTGAATCGATGCCGACCAGACAGGCTTGGCGGCCAATGGGCCCATTAGCACCAGCAAAATTAAGCAGATAATCTGACGTAACATACATGTAAATGTTCTTTTCTCACCCATGATAAAAATACCCACTTTTCTTAAAATAAATAAAGTTACACAGCAAAATACAATCATACAAACATAGAGATGGAAAATCAAGCTAAAATGAGGCGCAATAGTGCTTATGAGGCATGTGTTGCTTCAGAATGCGAACAAATCATTCGACAGATCGTAATGCTTAGTAGATTACTCTCCTCCTTCAAAAGTAAAGGGGGGTCGCTCACAAACACCCCCCTTTATTTTGCCTAAAAAGTTCTTAAAGCAACTATCTCTCAGATATGTCTCTATTTCACGAAATGTGCGATTTATTGGTACGGCAGACAAATTGTTACTGTCGTTCCACTGCTGGGCTTGCTTGTAATGTTCAGCGAGCCTTTGTTTAATTGTATGAAGCGGGCTGTATAAGCGAGCCCCATACCGCGTTTTCGACCTGCCGCTTTTACTGAGAAAAATGGCTGAATTGCTTTTTGGACGGTTTCCTCATCCATTCCGCAGCCGGCGTCGCTGATTTGCAATTTTATCGAATCGCCGGACTCTGCGGCTTCGGCGCTGATTTCTATTGGCCCGGGTTTTTCACCGTAGGATTCAGCGGCATTGGAAATAACATTTGCAATTGCTGATACAACCTGCGCCGAATCCACAAAGACACTCTCGATATCCTCGGCAGCTTCAATTTGAACATCGATGTTCGCGGCATTTGTTTTTTGCTTTGCCAGCTCTATAGCTTCATCGATCATCTGTTTAACGTCTGTCCGTGCTGCTCTTGGCTTAGGCGGCTCGGCAAACCCCATCAGGCTCTCGATAATAGCCGAAGCCTCTCTGGAGTTTTCATAAATCTGTTCCAGTATCCTTTTCTTTTCCTGGTCGCTCTCGGCTTCGGCGAGCAACTGCGCTCTGCCTGATATCACCGCTAATGGATTATTTAATTCGTGCGCCGCACCCGCCGCCATCTCTGCTAAAGCGTTCAGAGAATTTTCTGCAGGAGCAGTCTTAGTTTGGATGTCCATAGGTTTTGAAATAAGCTGAGCAAATCGCTCGGCAAAACGCTGCTGTTTCTGTTGTGCAAGGGCCATACCTAATGCACCGCCTCCGATCGATGCCGAAGTCCTGAACTTTTCCTCGAACAGCTCCGCATCGCCCGGATAATTAAGCTCGAAAGCGATTACTCCTATTGCTTTACCGCCGGAAAGTAACGGCATCAGTTTTGTTCGATTCGCATCGAATTCAACGTCTAATTGCTCGAACAGCCAGTCGATATAATCATAAGCATCCAGAATCGCGAAGTTGTTTGCGATTGTTTTTGGTATGACGGATGTTTTGGCGGGAGCGTTTAAGCAAACCATCCTGCTTTGCGAAAGTTCTTCTACAACTACGGCTTCGAGCATTTGTGAGTGGCGCCCCGGTGCTAAATAAAGACAAACCATACCTGTCTGATAAAATTTCTGCCAGCCCGTTGCAAAGTTTTCTGCTATATCAATCGCGGTGCTCATCGAATTAATGCCGGCAATGAAATTCGTTATAAAATCCAAATGGATCGAATCGCTTTGCAGCCGTTGATTTTGGCTGGACAATTCTGTATGTTGTCGGGCTAATTGAACGGCCCCGCCGTGCACAATCTTGCAATAATTAGCCCCGGCCTTCGGCAGATACAGGCCTAAAATATTGCTCTTTTGCCTGATAGTTTCAGGAAGTTTACTGCTGATTTGCTGTAGTTGCTCAGGATTTATTGCAAGCCACTGCGATAAGGCCTCTGTCGATTCGGGCCAATCGAAACTGCCGGCCCAGCCGATGCCGGACCGCTGCGCAATAGAATCTGCCAACTGTACCACCGCTGCTATCCTTGCCTCTGGCATGTCCTCGGCGATTGTTACCGTCTGGCTGTGGTGCAGCCAGATGGCAAGAACAATCAGGTTCGGCAGCCGCCATTGCTGCCCAAGACGTTTGCCTATGATTGTATGGTCGGTGCCGAGGTGCTTTTGCTCGATTTCACGCAGGCTTCTCTTTGTTGATTTCGCTTCCTCAATCATGCCGGCAAAACTTTTCGGCATCGTTTCTTCGAGCGCGAGCTTCCCGATATCATGAAGAAGTCCGGCGAAATATGCCAGCTCAGAGTCCATTTGTGGTGTCGCCATCTTGGCGATATCTTTAGCGCAGCATGCCACCGCAAGATTGTGTAGTAAAAGGTTTTTTTTAGTTGCGGCCCTTTCCTTGTCAATTCCGTCGTCAAGGTCAAAGGCCTGTGAAACCTTAATCGATAAAACGGCGTCGCGAACATCGTTTGCCGAAAGTTTGTCAAGCCCCTGGCGAAGAGAGAACCTCCCATCCGGCAGGCCTGCCCCTCGCTGCTCAATCAGAGAAAGGATGCGTGCGCTGAGTGCCGGGTCTGATTCGATAATATCAGCTAATGCCGATGGAGTAAACCGGCCTTGAAGCACCCTGGGGAAAAATTTCGCTGCAATGCATGGCAGGGTCGATAGAGAATCAAGCCTGCTGATGGTAAGCTCTGTCTCAAGGGCGACTCTTGTGTTAGTAGATTCGTCCGGCATATAGTCGTCCTTGTTTTCTAATTATAACTTTACACATCAGATTGCTCATAACGAACTGACACCCGCCCTGATTGTTGTTGACCGCCGAGGTTGTACACAGCCCCATCAATTATAACGTATTGTTATTTCATCTGGAGAACAACATTGATTTTGTCGGTAAGCTCAGTGATATTAAACGGCTTTCTTATGAAATCTTCGGCGCCGGATTTTAGGAGCTGGGCGATTTCATCCTGTTTGACAACGCCGCTTATAATAATGATTTTAATGTTCTCGAATTCGGGGTTCCTTCTTATCGTCTGGCAGACCACGTTACCATTGACGTCGGGCAGCATATAATCGAGCAGTATCAATTCAGGCCGAAACTTCTCGGTCGTCATTCCCGCCTCATAGCCGCTTGACGCTGTCTTTACCTCGAATCTGCCGTCACGCTCAAGGACATCCTCTAAAAGCTCTACGATTTCGGAGTCATCATCCACGATGAGAATTTTCCTTTTGCCCGACTCAATCGTATCGAGGGGGATGTTGTTGTCCTTCATGAATCTGACAAGGTTCTTGCGTGGGATCCGTCGGAATCTTGAGCCTGGAACGCGGAATCCCTCCAATCGACCGGCATCGAAGCAGCGAATAATTGTTTGTTGACTTACTTTGCAAATGTCCGCGGCTTCGCCGGTGGTAAACAAATCCTTCATTTTATCCATTCCTCTTCTTTAACCAAATCCATTTGATCTAAGCCCCCTCAATTACCTTATTTGGCCTAATTTAACTTTGGGCTTTGCCCTTGTCAAGTATAAAAAATTGTGACATACTCAATTTTATTTGCGAGAGGGGAGATATTATCAGTCCTTAGAGACATTCCAGGATTGAGCAGTAACTCCTCATAGCTGATAACGTGAAAACTTCAAAACTATAACTTCTTTCTGTAAATAATCTTAAGAATTAAGATAGAAGTATGGTCACTGTAAAGGTGAAGTTTCGGAAAGCCAGCGACTTTCTCAGGATTAAGATAAAACTTTTTTGCAGGTAAAGCTCGATATTATCGGCATCATGAATGTGAAATAGTGATCCATATTTCGATAAGTCACTTAACAAAAAAACGTTAGGGGGTATTATCCATGAGGAAATGGCGTTGTTTGAAAAAAATATTTTTATTATGAACATTTTGATAGACATATCGATATATCACTATATAGTAATAAAGATATGTAAATTATTGTGGAATTTTAAATGAATGAAAAAACAGCAGAGCATGTTGCAGAAGTCTTAAAGGCTGTAGCGCACCCGGTTAGACTTCAGATAGTCGCACAGCTCGAGGCCGGAGAAATGTGTGTCGGTGACATTGTCGAGGCCCTGGGGGGAAAACAGGCCATAACAAGTCAGCAGCTTAATATGATGAAAGACAAAGGTGTTTTAAACTGTAGGCGGGATGGTGCAAAAGTGTACTACCGTATAGAGAATAAGAATGTAATAAGGCTGTTAAATTGTATCTATAACCATTGCGATGACAAGAAAGGTTAAAAGAGAGATTATATCATGAGGCGTACGGCAATTTCCTTAATTTTTATTTTGTTCATAGTTATTTTCACATCTTATGTTTCAAGTCGTTTGTGGGCCGGCAAGTCGGAGGAACTACCGGACAGTATAGATATAACTGTCAGCGAAGATATAACAGTTGCCGAGTTTGGCAAAAAATATAACCTTGACCGCGGGGTGCTGAAGAATATTTTCAATCTTGAATCTAAAAATGACCTTACAAAGCAGGTTGCCGATTTCGGGATGAGTCAAGAGTTCCTTAGCAAAAAGATTAATAAAGCCCTGGCTATTCAGGCTGAGCATGGTTCCAAAAATTGGACTAAGATTTTTATAAAGGGAGCCTTATGGATCATTTTTCTCTTTGCTGTCTTTAACTTGTTAAGAAAAGGTAAAATTACTGCTCGAAATCGAAAATGGATATATATGGCCGCGGTGGGTGTATTTGGAATCCTTCTGGGCAGTGATCCGAGCCCGATGGGAACAGCTAAAGATGCTATTGTTCTTTTAGGTTCTAAAGGAGTAATTTTTCCGCCCCGGCTTATCGCTTTTGGGTTATTTATTTTAATGGTGGTTTTGGCCAACAAGTTCATTTGCTCATGGGGTTGCCAGATTGGGACGCTGCAGGATTTAATTTTCAGACTTAACAGAGACTCCAAAGACAGGAAAGGATTATTTGGCCAGATTAAAATCCCTTTTATAATATCGAACTCAATTCGTATATCGTTCTCTTTGCTTTTGATATTTGTGGCATTTATCTGGGCTACGGACATCATCGAAGTGATTGACCCCTTTAAGATTTATAAACCACACGTTATAGGCATGGCCGGCGGGCTGTTTATCGGTTTAGTTCTGGTCCTGAGTCTTTTTGCATACAGGCCATGGTGTCATTTCTTTTGCCCATTTGGTTTGGTCGGCTGGCTGGCAGAAAAGATTAGCGTCTTTAAGATTAAAGTGGATTATGATAAGTGTACTTCCTGCGAAGCCTGTTCGAAGGCCTGTCCTTCGACGGTGATGGACGCGATTCTAAAACAAGACAGGATTATACCGGATTGCTTTTCCTGCGGAACATGTATAGAGACGTGCCCTGCAGATGCAATCACCTTTGAACACGGAAAGCGTCAAAAGCCTCCGGATGGTAAATTTGATAAATAGATTATGTGCTGTAGAGAAAAGTTAATATGACAGTTGTAAACACAAAAAAGGTTGAAAAACAAAGTAAATGTCAGGCGAAATTTGAACGAATTGGTGGCTTGTTCCTTGAATGTCAGGGACGTTCAAATTAGCAGATAACGAATAAAAAATTTATGACAAGGCCTTAAAGGGGAAATCGATGCAAGACAAAAAGAAGGTAACAGAATTGAGTGATAACCAGTTTGATATGACTATAGCTGATGGCGTAACACTCGTTGATTTTTGGGCTCCGTGGTGCGGACCTTGCAAAATGCAGGGGCCTATCCTGGAACAAGTAGCCGAAAGCGCTGATGACCGGGCCAAGATTGCAAAGGTTGACGTTGATGACGCTGGAAGCGTTGCCGGACGATTTGGCGTGCAGAGCATCCCTACACTTATATTGTTCAAAGACGGAAAGGAAGTACAGCGTTTTGTCGGTGTGCAGCCTAAAGAAATCTTAATTGACGCGATTAGTTCGGCTATTTAACCTCGGATTTACTAAGTAAATCCGTGCTAAACCTTATTATTGCAATTGCAGGAGACTGATCCTATGAAAAAATCGATGCTTCAAAATTGTAAAGCGTGTGGAAAAGAGAATAGCCGCTATAGTCTATTTTGTCGTAATTGTGGTCATCCGCAGGGGTCAATGCTGGCGATCTGGCTGCTGATATTGTTCCTCCTGCTGTTGGTTACATACTACATTGCATTCTGCATCTACGGAATAACGTTGGTCAAATAGCCAATCTGAATTAACAGATAGACTGAGCTAAAGAAATAAGTAAAATTAAAGGTAATAACAATGGTTAAGATGTCAAAAGTGTTAACTATCGCAGTAATATTAGCAGGAATAGCGGTTCTTGCAGCTCTCGCAATAATTAATACCTGCCCTAATTGTCGTAGCAACTCAGCGCTTGGTTTGATAGAGAATAATGAGGTTGGCAGGGGGGAATTAATAATACACCTGAACGCTGATAATTTTAACACAACTATAGCAGATGGAGTATCACTGGTTGATTTTTGGGCTCCGCGGTGCGGACCTTGTAGAATGCAGGGCCCCATCTTGGAAAAAGTAGCCGAGAGTGTTGATGGTCAGGCGAAGATTACAAAGCTTAATGTTGATGAGGCTGGCGGCGTTGCCGGTCGATTTGGCGTGCAGAGCATCCCTACGCTTATATTGTTCAAAGATGGAAACGAAGTACGGCGTTTTGTGGGTGTTCAGAGTCACGACACTCTAATTGAAGCAATTGACAAATTAAAACAAAGGGGTTAGCAATGTCTGAAGTAAGGAATGAAATGATGACAACGAAAAGTAATCGAAAAATCTGGATATCAGGTATCGTAGGTCTTGTGATCGGTTTTCTGTTGTGCGGCATCACTGTGTTTGTGGCAATGCCGTCACTGATGATTGTTACCAGGGAGAGCAAATTGGGATTTGATGAGACTGTTGCAGCTCTGGAAAAGAGAATTCCTGAGCACGGGTGGGTTGTATCAGGAGGACAGGCGATAGATATGAACAAGGCTATGGCCGAACACGGAGGAGTTACCTTCAAACCGCGTGTCAAGCTTGTAAAGCTCTGCAAGGCTGAATACGCAAAGAGCGTGTTAACAACTGACAGACATATATCCTGTATGATGCCCTGTACTATGGCGGTATGGGAAGCCGATGATGGCAAAGTATATTTGTCTGAGATGAATATGTCTCTTATGGCAAAAATGTTCGGCGGTAATGTTGCTAAAGTTATGGGCGGAAATGTAGTGCATGATGAAGAGAAAATGCTCGAAGGTTTGTTGGAGTAATAACTACATGGACAACACGGCCTTGTCGAGAGATACCTAACGATTCTCTTGAGCATGAACGGCTCAAGTTGATTTAAGACAGAAAGGGAGGCAAATAAATGGAAATTTTCAGGAACACAGTGTATCAATATTCTGGCAAACCCGCTAAGACTACAATGAGCGGGATAAGCGAAACTGAGATTGGACCCCCTCCGGAATATGGCGGCAGCCCGAATTCATTGAATCCGGAGGAAATGTTCGTAGCTGCAATCAATAGCTGTATTATGCTGGTCTTTTTTCATTTTGTAAAGAAATATGAGGTTGAGGTTACCTCTTATCATTCGGACGCAAAAGGTAAAGTTGAAAAAACCAAAAACGGACTTCGCTTTACGAATGTTGAAGTTAAAGCGAAAGTAAGTCTGGGCAGTGCCGGTTCGGCTGAAAAAATAGAGGAGATAGCCCAATTAGCTGAAAAGTATTGTCTTGTTTCCGGCTCGCTGGCGTGCCCCGTTCAATACGATGTGGAAGTGGTTGATTAGGGTGTGTCGGCGATCATTGCAGGCAAGCAGAAAGATCATAAGATGAATGACAGTGTAATTAGGATTAGTATAGACGGAAGCATCGTCAAAAATGAAGATAAAATACTTGAAGAGATTTTGAAAAACTAAATTTAACATAAATTGTATGGAGGTATTATTATGTCAGAACAAATGCAGGAACAAGCAAACAGATTGCCGTTAATAGGCGAAAAGGCTCCTTCGTTCACCGCTGAAACCACGCAGGGCCAGATCAAATTCCCAGGTGATTATAAGGGCAAGTGGGTGGTATTCTTCTCACATCCTGCGGATTTCACACCGGTTTGCACCACAGAATTTATGACGTTTGCAAGTATGGAGAAGGAGTTTAAGGATTTAAACTGTGAGCTTCTGGGTCTTTCGATTGATAGTACTTACAGTCATATTGCCTGGCTTCGCACGATAAAGGAAAAAATTGAGTATAAAGGTATGAAGGACGTGGAGGTTAATTTCCCTGTAATAAGTGATTTAACGATGGAAGTATCGAAGAAATTTGGGATGCTTCAGCCCCAGGCAAGTACGACTCAAGCAGTCAGAGCCGTATTCATAATTGATCCAAAGGCCATCGTGCGGGCAATTTTATATTATCCACTGAGCAACGGCAGAAACATGGGCGAGGTTAAAAGACTGCTGATCGCTATGCAGCATTCTGACGAACACAACATTGCAACTCCCGCGAACTGGGAATTAGGTGAAGATGTGATCGTTCCCCCGCCCGGCTCCTGCGGAACTGCCAAGGAAAGAGTTGAACAAGCTGGTGAAGACTATGAGTGTTTAGACTGGTTCATTTGCCTTAAAAAATGCCCGCATAAATAAGAAAGGATTGTAATTGTGGCTAAAAAGATTTTGATTGTTGGTGGCGTTGCCGGCGGTGCTTCCGCCGCGGCAAGGTTAAGACGTCTGGATGAGAAGGCCGAGATAATTATTTTCGAGAGAGGTCCTTATATTTCTTTCGCCAATTGCGGCTTACCTTACTACATAGGCCAGGCAATAAAGGAACGGGACGATCTTCTGTTAATGACACCGGAACAATTCAACAAACGGTTTAACATTGATGTCAGGATAAATAATGAGGTCGTAAAAATAGACCGGGACAAAAAGCTTCTCGAAGTTAAAAACCTGGACTCCGGAAATAATTATTTTGAAAATTACGACAAATTGATTTTATCTCCTGGCGCCGAGCCAAGCAAACCCCCTATCGAGGGTATTGACTCTGAGAGGGTCTTTACTCTGCGAAACGTGCCGAATATGGACCGGATAGATGAATTTATCAAAAGAGAAAAAACCAAACGGGCTGTGGTAGTTGGAGCAGGTTATATCGGCCTGGAAATGGCGGAGAATCTTCGCGACCGGGGTATGCTGGTGGCGATTGTTGAGATGACGGATCAGGTTATGCCTTTGTTGGACAGAGAAATGGCAAATCTGCTGCATCAATATCTCCATGAACACAGTATTGCCTTATGGCTCAGTGATGCTGTCAGTAATTTCAGGCAGACGGATTCTCAACTGTTTGTTGGATTGAAATCCGGAATGGAATTATGCTGTGATTTTGCCATACTTGCGATAGGTGTTAAGCCTGAAGTAAAACTGGCCAAAGAGAGTGGTTTGGAAATCGGTTCTCATCTCGGAATAAAGGTCAACGAGTATCTGCAGACAAGCGACCCCGATATTTACGCAATTGGCGATGCGATTGAAGTAAAGGATTTGGTTCTTGGCAAATCGAGTCTGATTCCTCTGGCCGGGCCTGCCAACAAACAGGGCAGAATGGCGGCCGATAACATCTGTGGGAAAAATCGTAGATACAACGGCACCCAGGGAACTTCCATATTGAAGCTGTTCAACCATACAGTAGCTATGACCGGGGCCAGTGAAAAGGCTTTGAAAAAGGCCCGTATCGATTATGAAAAGCTATATATACATCCTGCTAACCACGTAG